>JADGON010000113.1 GCA_017882945.1 Acidimicrobiia bacterium
ATGATCCGGGGCGGGAAGACCGGAGGGGGCGAGCGCGACGCGCAGACCGCCCTCGAGGACTACTGGATCGACGCGAGCTCCTTCCCGGCAACGGCCGGCTACGTCGCGCTCGGGCACCTGCACCTGGCCCAGAAGCTGCCCGGTGGCGCGCCGATCTGGTACTCGGGATCGCCGATCCAGGTCGACTTCGGTGAGGCCGGCGCGGGCAAGCACGTCCTGATGATCGAAGCGGCGCCGGGATTGCCGGCGGCGATCACCCAGGTCCCGATCACCGCCGGCGAGCAGCTCCGCACGCTCACCGGCACGTTCGCGCAGCTCCAGACCGCCGCGGACGCGGAGGATCTCGCGGGCGCGTGGCTGCGGGTGCGCGTGACGGAGCCGGCGCGCGCGGGCCTGGCCGACGACGTGCGTGCGCTGCTCGGTGACCGGGTGGTCGAGGTGCGCACCGACGCGGCCGACGACCGCGAAGGGCGCCCGCGCGCCGAACGCGCGGGGCGAAGCCCCCATGAGCTGTTCGCCGCGTACCTGGAGGAGCAGAACATCGAAGACGAGCGGCTGGGCGCGCTGTTTGCCCGGCTCATCGACGAGGAGCTCACCCGGTGAGACCGGTCAAGCTCCAGGCCCAGGGATTCGGCGCGTTCCGCGAGCCCACCGAGGTGGACTTCGAAGGCGTCGAGCTCTTCGCGCTCGTGGGTCCGACCGGGTCCGGGAAGTCGACCGTCATCGACGCGGTCTGCTTCGCGCTCTACGGCAGCGTCCCCCGCTACGGCAACAAGGGGAGCGTCGCACCGATCGTGACCATGGGCGCGATCGAGGCACGGGTGAGCCTCACGTTCGAGGCGTCGGGCCGTCGCTACATCGCGACGCGGGTCGTGCGGCGGGGGAAGCAGGGAAACGCCACGACGAAGGAAGCGCGGCTCGAAGCCGTCGACGGCGAGGTGCTCGCCGGGTCCGTGAGCGAGATCGACGGCGCGGTCGAGGCGCTCCTGGGGTTGACGTTCGACCACTTCACCCGCGCGGTCGTCCTGCCCCAGAACGAATTCGCCCGGTTCCTGCACGACAAGCCCGCCGCGCGCCAGGACCTGCTCATCAAGCTGCTCGGATTCGATGTCTACGAGCGGATGATGCACCGCGCCGGCGCGCACGCGGCCGAGCAGGAGACCGCGCTGAAGCTCGCGGAGCTCCAGCTGGAAGGGCTCGTCGACTGCACGCCGGAGCAGCTCGAGGTCTGGGAGCAATGGGTGGCGGTCTACGAAGAGCTCCGGAAGGAGGTGCGCGCGGCGCGGGAGTCGCTGACCGGGCTGGAGCGTGACGCGGCGGCTGCGGGCGAGCTGGCGCGGCGCGAACGCGAGATCGTGAAGCGGCTGGAACAGGTCGATGTCCCGGTCGAGGTCGCGAAGCTCGCGCACGACCGGGAGCATGCGGCGCGGCTGCTCGAGGAAGCATCGGCGATTGCGACCGACGCTGCGCACGGAGCTGGTGCCGCGCAGGACGCGTTGGCCGCGCTCGGTGCTCGGGATCCACTGGTCGCCGCGCGCGCGGCGCACCGGGAGCTCGACGAGATCCGGGCGGCACACGCCGAGGCGGTGGCGCGGGTCACGGAGATCGCAGCCGGGGTCGCCCCCGCCGTGGCGGCGGTCCACGAGGCGGAGGCAGCGGTCGAGTCACTCCGCGTGGCGCACGCCGCCCACGCGCTCATCGGCGCGTTGGCCGTGGGTGAGCCGTGCCCGGTCTGCGACCAACCGGTGGCCAAGATCCCGAAGCACAAGGCACCCGCAGCCGTCGCCGGCGCGCGGAAGCGGCTCGACGCGGCAAAGACCGCCGAGCAGCGCGCCCGTGAGCAAGCGGCGGCGGCCAAGCAGTCGGCTGACGAGCTCACCGCTCGCGGCCGCGCGCTCGCCGAGCAGGTCAAGGCAGCACCCGATCCCGCGCAGATCGATCAGCAGCTCGCCGCGATCGAGGAAGCCGCGAAGGCCGCTGAGGCCGCGCGGGCGACCGACGCCGCGGCCCGGAAGCGGGAGGCAGACGCGCGCACGGCGGTGGGAACGATCGACGCGCGATTGCAGAAGGCGGCCGCGACCTTCCGGTCCCAGCGTGACGCGTTGGTGCAGATCGGCGCCGAACCGCCGCCCGAGCAGGGCGACCTTGCTTCCGACTGGCCCGCGCTCGCGGCCTGGGCCGAGGGAGAGGTGACGAGCCACGTCGGCGCGGCAACGACGGCGGACGCGCGCGCCGGCGAGCTGCTCGAGGCACGCGAGGAACAGCTGGGTGCGTTGGCGGCACGAGCGCGCGAGGCCGAGATCACGGTGCGATCACCAGTCACTCCGGATGGTCTGGCCGACGCGGCGGTGGAGGCCGAGCACGCGGCCATCGCCGCGCGTCAACGGGTCAAGGAGGGCATCAAGACGCGCGGGAAGCTCGAACGGGAGAACGAGAAGACGAGGGCCGAGATCCAGGTCGCGCGTGAGCTGGCGCGGTTGCTCAGCGCCCGGAACTTCGAGCGGTGGCTCGTCGCCGAGGCGCTCGAGCTGCTCGTCGACGGCGCGTCGGTACGGCTGCGAGAGATCTCCGACGGGCAGTACTCGTTCGCGTTCGAGGAATCGAGCCGCGACTTCCTCGTCGTCGATCACCGCAACGCGGACGAACGCCGGTCGGTGCGGACCCTCTCGGGCGGCGAGACGTTCCAGGCGTCGCTCGCACTCGCGCTGGCGTTGTCCGACCAGCTCGCCGACCTCGCCGCGGACGGTGCCGCGCGCCTCGAGTCGATCTTCCTCGACGAGGGTTTCGGCGCCCTGGATCCCGACACGCTGGAGACGGTCGCCGGCACAATCGAGAGCCTGGGGGCGGGCGACCGCACCGTCGGTGTGGTGACGCACGTACGCGAGCTGGCCGAGCGGATGCCGGTCCAGTACAAGGTCACGAAGGGTCCCCGCACCGCGGCGGTCGAGCGGGTGAGCCGATGAGGTTCCGGGTCGATCCGTGGAGCGTGGAGTACGGGGCGTCGGTCGAATCGGATCTCACTCCCACCGAGGTCGAGGTCAATCCCGACGTCGAGGTACCCGGGAAGGAGTGGACCGAGATCCACATCCAGGCCGGCGCGCGTGAGCCGGCGGCGGTCCTGTTCGTCGACGGCGTGCGTCGCGTCGACGCCCGCGTCTGGATCGAGAGCCCGGACGGTGATGCGCAGCCCGGGATCTGTGCGTCGTTCGGCGCGGGTGTGGCGCGTTGCGGTCCGGGACTCCCGGCCGAGGTGATGCACCCGAGCGTCGGGCGCGGTGTGTTCAGCGCGTCGTCGCACGCGGTCGAGATCGTGACGGCCCACGGCAGCTATGCCGCGCACGTCGCGACGGGTCCGAACCCCGAGGCGTTGTGGCTCGCGTTGCAGGAGCGGATGGCGCGGCGCGAAGTCGAGGCGGCGGAGGCCGCGCGCCGTGAGTGCCCCGATCCCGACGACGCGCTCGTGGTGGTCGACGGGCCGCTCACCGGGCGACAACACGTGGCCGGCGCCGTCGGCGTGATCAAGACCCACGGCGTCGCGTACCTTCCGCCCGAGCTCCACCGGCTCGTCGCCGGCCTCAGCTCGGGAGCGAGAACGCCCCTGTTCACCATTGGCGGCCGCTGGTCCCGGCACTCCTGGTACCTCCGGCTCCCCGGCGGTGCCGACGCTCCGTGGGCCGGTGTGGTGCGGGTGGAGTGCTCGAGTGACGTCCCGGTGGCGAGGGCTTCCGCGCTGGCCGACACGGTCGGGGCGACCCTGGCCCGGTACGCCAGCGAGCCGTACAAGGACCCCCGGGCACCGCAGAATCTCTATCCGATCGGCGGCCTGGAACGGGAGCTGCGGCGGCGCCTGGGCGATCCCCGCCTGCTGTTTCGGGCGCTCCGGGTGGCGGCGGCGGCGCCGGCCGGCTGATCCAGCCGATCAAGCCTGGCGATCAGGTGTCGATACCTCCTCGCAGGGCCGGGACCACCCGAGGCCCACGATGGCGCCAGACGGGAGGCGAGATGCGGCGCAGAGCTCCGATCGAGGAAGCCCGAGACGAGGAGCCGTCCGTGCCGCCCGAGCCCGAAGACGTCGATCCGCACGGGTTCTGGGACGGCGCGAACCTCAGCGGCGAGGCGCACGACGACGCGTTCGCCGTGGTCATCGACGCCGACGGCGAGCGGACCGACGATCGCGAGACGCTCGCCTACATGGGCAGCGTGACGCACACCCAGCTGGACAGGGACGAGCTCATCGCGCTGGCCGAGTGGGCGGAGTCCAAGGCCTGCCGGTTGTGCCGCCGCAAGATCAGCGAGCATCACGACCCCGCGCTGCTCAAGCACGACGAGTGCCGCACCGCGCTGCGGGCCGGACGCCTGCTCCGGCGCTACGACTGACCCGGCGGGTCACCCACATCACGCCCAGGACCGGGGTGGGTCAGGTGTGGACGCCGTTCCAGGTGAAGTCGACCTCGCCGGTCTCGTAGCAGTGCAAGAGGTTCTCCAGCCACGCGAGTGAGTCGCGGAGCCCACCGGACCGGTTGCGCGCGAGCCACAGGCGTTCGTGCTCGGCTATGACCGGGCGGAGCTCGTCCGCGAAGCGGGAACGCTGCGCGGAAGGGATCGACGCGAGCGCTCCGTCGCCTTCGACGCGGGCGCGCCCGTCGCGCGCGAGCAAGGAGACGAGGGCGATGCCGTTGCGCAGCTCGTCGAGCACGAGCGCGCGGTCGGCACGACGGGGCTGGGCACGCGTGAGCGCGTCGCGACACAGTGCCAGCTGCGCGTCGACGGCTTCGTACTCGTCGGCACGCGCACCCTTCAGCGGCCACCGACCCGCGGTGAGCTGCGGCCAGTAGAGCGGCAACACCAGCGCGGACACGTTCATCATCTGCGGGGTGATGCCGAGGTAGGCATCACCGAGTGCAACGAGTGTCTCCCCGACCACGCCGGTCGGATCGTCGTAGCAGTGCGCCGAGAGCGCGGCACCCAGGTCGAGGTCGTGGTTCCGCGCCGCGCACCAGGAGACCGCCGCGCCGTACGCGAGACCCGGTTCACTGATCGGCAGGTACTGGAGGTGGCCGTTGTCGCCCCAATCGGTGTTGAGCGCACCGCCGCCGCCGTGGCCGATGGTGGCGTCGACCGCCTCCTGGCACGTGGAGCGCATGTTGGTGACCCGACCGAGGATCGTCAGCCAGCTCGAGGTGCCCGGCGCGGTCCAGAACGGCTTGCCGCACTGGTCGTAGGTCGCGGCTCGGGACTCGAAGGGGTAGCCCGCGTCGTAGCCCCACTCGCACACCGTCACGCCGTCCGGCAGCGCCTGGATGCGGTCGGGCTCTCCGGCCAGGATGTCGCCCCAGATCAGCATCTCCCGACCGTCGAGCTCCGGCAGCGCGCGCAGGACGCGCACCCACTCGAGGTAGTCGTCGATTCGTTCCGCCGGGAGCTCCCACGGCTCGTCCAGCCCGACGTTGACGAAGCGCTGCCGGGAGAAGTTGGGCAGGAGCTCCGCGAGCAGGTCACGTACGAGCGCGAGTGATGCGGGATTGGTCGGCTCGATCGTGGTGGGCGCGCGATCCGGTTGATCCGGAGTCGGCGCCATCGCGAGGTGCCGGTACTCGTCGTGCTGCAACCAGCGGCCCATGTGGCCGAGGCAGTTCTGGTTCGGGACGAGCTCGACGTGGCGTTCGGCGCAGTACGCGTCAAGCGTGCGAATCTCTTCCGCGGTCATCGGACTCGCGTCACGCCACACGACCTCGTGGTCGCGGTACGCGAACGTGTGCTCGGAGTACAGCTGGATCTGGTTGATCTTCCACGTGGCGAGCCGATCGACGAGTGCCAACAGCGTGGCCATCGTCGGGACCTTGTCGCGCGCGATGTCGAGCATGACCGCACGCACCGGGAGGTCGGGCCAATCCCGGATCTCGCCGACGGGCAGCTCGCCATCGTGCAGTCGAGCGAGCTGCGCAAGTGTCGCGCGCGCGTAGAACGCAGCCGCATCGTCGGCCGCGTCGACGGTCACCGCATCGTCGGTGATCGTGATCGCGTACCCCTCGGCGGGGAGTCCGCTCGCACCGAGGTGCACTGTGGGCTCCCGGGCGACGACGGTGCGGGCGCCCACGTCCACGTGCCGGGGGATCGGCAGCAGGTTCACCGGAGCTCCTTGCGGTAGACGAAGAAGACGCGACCGACGGTCGCGCCGACGCGCGCGTACGGCACGAGGGGACCGACCCAACCCACTTCGGCGCGCGCCCGTCCGGCGGCGCGCATCCGGTGCAGGGTGCCGAGCAGCGGAGCGACCCCCACCCCGTGGCCGAGCTGATCCGGCCGGACCGCCACCGGTCCGATCCAGCCGGCGCGGTTCACGTCGTAGGCGCACACCGCCGCGATGCCGTCGGCATCACGGCTGATCACCAGCGTGTCCCGGCCGAGCGCGCGGAGCAGCTCGAGCTCCCAGCTCACCCAGTGCTGCGCAGCCCAGGCCTGGAGCTCGTCGCGGTCGGCGCCGGTCGCGGCCGACCAGCCACCGGGGTCCGGAGGGAGCGTGGTGAGGTCCACGTCCATGTTGAGGTTCGCCTCGACGCGCGCGTACTTCACTCGTTCGAACAGGCAGAGCAGGGCGGTCTCGCTCGCCTCGATGCCGGGCCAGAGGTAGAAGGGTGCGTCAGCGCCGGTGGTCACGGAACGAAGGCCGGCGGCCCGCAGGTCGGCCTCTCCTGCCGCGACCAGCTCCCGCCCGACGCCGTGCCCGCGGTGCTCCGGCGCGACCACCACGAGCCGGATGAAGCCCTGGCCCGCCGCGCCCGACGCCGCGCTGCCTTCGACGGTCGCGATCACCCCGACGTCCGGATCGCCGCGCACGGTCGCGGGCTGCTCGGGCGCGAACAACGTCCGCGCGAGCTCGTCGAGGCTGGGGGAGTCGGAGCACGAACGCGCGCAGAGCTCACCGATCGCGCCCAGTGCGGACGAGTCCAACCGGCCGAAACCTGCGCTCCCCATCACCCCCGCTCCCGGTCGTGCGGACCGGGCCGCTCGGGCCACCGTCCGCTCCGCATGTCGCCGAGCGCGCGCGGTGTCGCCGTTGCGCTCTGGCGGTGACGATATGTCAGTGGTCCGGTAAAGCAATGGACGGTATCGGCCGATATGTCCCCGGGGAGGGCCGACGAGACGGAGCGGCCGTGTCCACGATCGAAGACCTGCGAGACCAGATCACCCGCGAAGAGCGAGTGGCCAACCTTCGCGCCGACGGCACCGTGACCGAGGCCGAGATCGACCGGCGTCGCCGCCAGATGTTCCTGCTGGCTGTCGTCGTGCTGGTCGGGCTGCTGTTCACGACGGTGGCCAACGACGTCTGGACCTCGTTTCGCGAGCACAGCTGGATCGATCCCGACATCGCGCGCATCGTGCTGATCGGGTTCGGCGTCTGCAGCGCGGTGTACCTCTACGACAAGGAGCAGCACCTCAAGCGGTTGAGCCGCCTCGGCCGTGACGTCCAGGATCTCGACGCCGCGCTTGCGGCGACCATGCTGCGATCCGCGTTCGTCGCGGATGCGACCGAGGCGGTGCACGAGTCGTTGGATCTCGACGAGGTCATCGGGCGAGTGGTCGAGCA
>JADGON010000450.1 GCA_017882945.1 Acidimicrobiia bacterium
CCCCATTCCTGCTCGAGGGCGTTCTTCAGGCGCTCATCGGCTCCATCCTGGCGATCCTGACGTTGCTCGCTGCGGGGGCGTTCCTCATCCCGTGGCTGCAGAAGACCCTGAGCTTCCTGCAGCAGGTACTCACGATCCCGGATGCCACGATGCTGCAGATGATGGCGCTGCTGATCGTTTCCGGCGTCGTCGTCGGCGTGGTCGGGTCGGGCACGGCCGTCCGCCGCTACTTGAAGGTCTAGGGCAGTCCCGAACCGTCGCGACGCCCTGCGGCGTGACCCGTATCCGCACGAGAGGCGTTGACGTGAGATGAAGCGTGTCGCAAAGGCGCTGCTGGTCCCCGCGCTGATCGTCGTCCTCACCCTCACCGGGTTCTGGGCCGGCACGGTCTACGCGGGGCTGGGCGGTACGATCCCGCTGGTCGGCGCGAGCCGCTCCAACGTCGGGGTGCTGATCGACGAGGTCGACCGGCTGATCCGGCAGACCGCGCTCGTCCCCTCGAGCGAGACGTCAGAGGTGACGGGCGCCATCACAGGTCTGCTCGGCTCCCTCGAGGACACCTACGCCGCCTACTACACCCCCGCCGAGTACTCGGCCCTGCTGGAGGGCCAGTCGGGCGAGTTCTACGGCGTCGGCATCTCCGTGGGCCTCAACAAGGACGGCCAGCCGTATGCGGTGCGCGTGTTCGCAGGCAGCCCGGCCGAGCGGGGCGGCGTCAAGGCGGGCGACGTCTTCACCGCGGTCAACGGACAGAGGCAAGCGAAGTGGGACCTCGACGCGTGGGTCGCGCTCGTGAAAGGGCCGGCAGGCACGACGGTGGTTCTCGAGATCACGCGGGCCGGCAAGGCGCCGTTCGACGTGACTCTCACGCGTGCGAAGGTGGCGATTCCCAGCACCACGATGAAGATGTACGGCGAAGTCGGCTACGTGCGCCTCATGTCGTTCAACCAGCCCTCTGCGGCCGAGCTCGCCGACCAGATCAAGGCGATGGACGCGCAGGGCGCGAAGGGCTACATCCTCGACTTGCGACAGAACCCCGGAGGGCTCCTGATCTCCGCGATCGACGTTGTCTCGATATTCGTCCCCGACGGGGTCGCGGTGCGTGTCGACGAGCGCGGCCAGCCCGAAGACGTGCAGAGCGTCACCGGCAACGCGATCACCTCGAAGCCCCTCGTGCTGCTGGTCGACGGGTACTCGGCGTCGGCGAGCGAGATCGTCGCGGGCGCGCTGAAGGACCATCTCCGCGCCACCATCGTGGGCGTGAAGACCTACGGCAAGGGGAGCGTGCAGCAGGTGCGGCCGATCGCCAACGGCGGAGCCGTGAAGTTCACGATCGCCCACTACCTGACCCCGGACCGCAACGTCATCAACGGTATCGGCGTCACTCCCGACTACATCGTGCCGATGGACCCGCTGAAGCAGCTTGACGAGAAGACCGACATCCAGCTGACCAAGGCGCTCTCGGTGCTCCGCAGCAAGTTGTAGGTCCCGGCTTGTCGAGAAACGCAACAAGGCCCGGTGCATATGCACCGGGCCTTGTTCCTCTATGGGCGCCATGAGCCGCGGTCCTAGCGCGAGTCGTCCTCGTCGTCGTCCTCGAGCATCGCGTAGGAGTCAGGATCGTACGATTCGGCCTCGATGAGGCGCGCCACGCGCGGAGAGGGCGCGGCGGCGGTCTCGTCGGCGTCTTCGGTCGGCTGCAGGACGAGACGCATCCCATCGCCCGCGAGCTCGAAGGTGCACGACCCGGCATCGCTCGTCTCGAACGTGAGATAGCGGAACGAGAGCACGTTCAGAAACAGGCAGCCGTTGACCAGGATCGTCGAGGCTCCGGGCTCCACCATGAGCTTCACGAGCGTGGCGCGGCCCTCCGCGAGAACCGCTCCGTCGACGATCTGCTTGTACGTCAGCCCCTCGATCGTCTCGAGCGCCCGGATCATGTCCCGAGGCGAGGAAACGGTGCCGTTGTGGACGAGACAGCTTGCAAGTTGGTTCGCACGTTCCACGAGATACGTTCCTCCGATATCTCTTGGGCAGGGCCGGCGGGTTGGCCCGGCGGCCTCGAATGCTGAAGATTCTATCACCGGGGAGCAACAGTAGGGGGGCGAGGGGTACGCTGTAGAGGACAGGTCGGACGAGCGGTGCGCTGCTGCGCGCCGAACGGCGATGATGCCGCGAGACGGAGGCTCCCATGCGGGTGCGCAAGGCGATCCTGAAGGCGCTGAAGTCGCACGAGGGCCCGATGACAGTCGATCAGATCCTCGCGGGGCCGGCCAAGGGGTTCCCTCACACCCAAGTCCGCGACACGCTACGGCACCTGGTTAGCTCGGGCCACATCGTCGAGCGCCCGAAGGGCCAGTTCACGGCGCTTCCGGCCCGCAATTCCGCCACCGGCCGCCTGACGGTCAACCCTCGCGGCTATGGCTTCGTCGCGACGCCGGCGGGCGACGTCTACATCGGCGGCACCGACATGCACGGAGCGATGCACAACGACATCGTCACCATCCGCATCTACCAGCATCCCGGCAAGGCCGGTCCTGCCGGGGAGATCAGCACGATCGTCACGCATGCGAACGAGCGAATCGTCGGCCGGTTCGAGAAGTCGGGAAAGCTCGGCGTGGTGACGCCTACCGACCGCAGGGTCCGGGGTGAGGTGTTCGTGGGCCGGGAGGGCTTCTGCGGCGCTTCGACAGGGCAGATCGTCGTCGCGCGGATCACGCAGTTCGCGGGCCCGAACACCGCCACTCAGGGCGTGGTCGAAGAAGTCCTGGGCCTCGAGACCGACCCGGGCGTCGACGTCGAGATCGTCATCCGCGAGCACGGGCTGCGCACGGAGTTTCCGGCGGCGGTCGAGACGGCCGCGCACGCCATCCCGGACAAGATCACCGCGATCGAGGCGCCGAGGATCGACCTGCGCGACCTGCTCACGATCACGATCGACCCGGTGGACGCCCGCGACTTCGACGATGCGATCTCCGTGGAGCGCCACGACACCGGCTGGAGGCTGTGGGTCCACATCGCGGACGTCAGCGCCTACGTGCCGTGGGGGAGCGTCATCGACGACGAGGCGGTGGAGCGGGCCACGTCCGTCTACCTTGTCGATCGCGTGCTGCCGATGCTCCCGGAGCGGTTGAGCAACGGGATCTGCTCGCTCAATCCGGGCGTCGACCGCTTCACGGTGACGGTCGAGTTCGACTTGGACCGCACCGCCAAGGTCGTCGGCTACAAGCTGTATCCGAGCGCGATCCGCAGCGACCACCGTCTGGACTACGACTCCGTCCAGCACTACCTCGAGACCGATTCGGGGTGGCCGGACGAGGCTACGAAGACGCTGCTCACCGAGTTCAAGGCATGCGCAGCGGCTCTCGGCAAGCGGCGGCTGGATCGCGGCGGGCTCGACTTCGAGTCGGTGGAGCCGAAGGTCTGGCTCGACGCATCAGGCAAGCCCCTGCAGGTCACCCTCCGGGAGAAGACCGTCGCCACGA
>JADGON010000451.1 GCA_017882945.1 Acidimicrobiia bacterium
CCGGCAGGCGGTCCCGTCGTCGTCTCCGGGCACAGCTCCGTCACCCCCTGACCGGGGCACCGTGACCGCGACGGGAGCCCCGACGGTACGCTCGGCCGCTCACGTCGCTGGGGGAGGATCCGATGCCCGAGTTCGCCGAGGTCGCCGACGGGTTGCAGATGCCGTTGGCCGAGGCCATGCGAACCCAACGAGCGGTGCGCCGGCTGCGGGTCGACCCGGTCGACGACGAGACCGTGCTCGAGCTGCTCCGGCTCGCAGTGAAGGCGCCGACCGGCAGCAACGCCCAAGGCTGGGAGTTCATGGTCGTGCGCAGCCCCGACGTGAAGCACCAGCTCGCCCGGCTCAACCGCCAAGCCTGGTCTCTCTACCGGCGCTTCGCCCGCTCCCGCGCTCGTGGTGATCTCGGCCAGGCGCGGATCCTCGCGGCCGTCCAGTGGCAGGCCGACCACTTCGAGGATGCCCCGGTCATCATCGTCGCCTGCCTGCAGGGCCGGGGCTTCCCTTCGAACATGGGCCGGACCTCGCACTACGGCTCGATCTTCCCCGCGGTCCAGAACCTGCTCCTGGCGGCCCGGGCCCTCGGGCTCGGCGCCGCGCTCACCACGCTCCCGCTCTGGTCCCGGACCCTGGCCCGGCGCACGCTCGGCCTGCCCTCCAACGTCACGCCGTGCGCGGTGATCCCTCTGGGCTGGCCCGTCGGGGGTGGGTATGGTCCGACGAGCCGCCGTCCGGTCGAGGAGGTCACCCATCTCGATCGTTACGGGAACCGAGCGTTTCTCGGTCTGGACGGTCGTGTCGAGCCCTCGTGAAGCTGCCGTTCCACATGGAGCGTCGAAATGCGAGATAATTGATCTCTGCTTGGAATCCACAAGGCCCGGTCGGGGGTAGGTGAGGCGTGGCCAGAAAAGGAAGAGCGCGCCGGTTCCGTGAGGCCCGCGAGCTGAAGCAGGGCTTCGACGACGGCATGTTCCGTGAGGGCGCCGGCACGTTGGCCGACGTGGATGACGACGAGGCGGGCATCGTCTACCTCGAGGACGACGATGACGACGGCGCGGCCAAGGAGCCGTGGGACCCCGACGAGGAACGCAACCGCAAGGAGGCCTGACCTCGCCGGGTCAGGTGGTGCGGGGGTCGGGCGCTTCGGCGTCCACCTCGTAGGTGCGGATCGCGTCGGCCACCACTTCGGCCTTGAGGTCGCCGAGCTGGGCGAGCCCGTCGAGCGTCGCGACCACGAGATGCGCCGCGTCGACCTCGAAGTGGCGCCGGAGCGCGGGGCGCGTGTCCGAGCACCCGAAGCCGTCCGTGCCGAGCGGGATGAACGGCTGCGGGACGAAGCGCGCAATCTGGTCCGGGACGCTCTTGAGGAAGTCGGTCACCGCGACGATCGGTCCGTCGGTGTCGCGCAGCAGCTCGGTCACGTACGGCGTGCGCGGCGCGTCGCTCGGGTGGAGCCGGTTCCAACGCTCCGTGCTGAGCGCCTCCTCGCGCAGCAGCTTGTAGCTCGTGGCACTCCAGACGTCGACCGCGACGTCGTGACGCTCCGCGAGCAGCTGCTGCGCTTCGAGCGCGGCCAGCATCATCGTGCCGCTCGCGAGGATCTGCGCGCGGTGTGAGCGCTCCTCGGGCGCCGCGCGATAGACGTACAACCCCTTGACGATGCCGTCCTCGACCCCGTCGGGCATCGCCGGCATCACGTAGTTCTCGTTGTAGAGGGTCAGGTAGTAGAAGCAGTCTTCGGGCTCGGGCCCGTACATCCGTGCGATGCCGTCGCGCACGATCACCGCCATCTCGTACGCGAACGCCGGGTCGTAGGCGCGACAGTTCGGCACCGACGACGCGAGCAGCTGGCTCTGGCCGTCGGCGTGTTGCAGCCCTTCTCCCGTGAGCGTGGTCCGGCCCGCGGTGGCGCCGAGCATGAAGCCGCGGCCGCGCTGATCGCCGAATGCCCACACCAGGTCCCCCACCCGCTGGAACCCGAACATCGAATAGAAGATGAAGAACGGGATCATCGGTTGACCCCATGTCGCGTAGGAGGTCCCCGCCGCGGTCATCGAAGCCATCGAGCCCGCTTCGGTGATCCCCTCTTCGAGGATGCGCCCGTTCTTCGCTTCGCGGTACGACAGCAGCAGGCCCGCGTCGACGGGCTCGTAGCGCTGCCCGATCGGCGAGTAGATCTTCACATCCCGGAACAAGGCGTCGAGACCGAACGTCCGCGCCTCGTCGGGAATGATCGGCACCACCCGGTGCCCGATCCCCGGATCCGCGAGCAGCTTGCGGGCCAGCCGTGCGAACGCCGTCGTCGTCGACGCCTGCAGCTTCTCGCCCGTCCCCGCGAGCAGCTCGGTGAAGACTTCGGGCGCCGGGGCCGGAAGCGGCTTGGCGCGGACGACGCGTTCGGGCATCGACCCGTTGAGCATCCGGCGCCGGCCCATCATGTACTCGTACTCGGGCGAGTCGATGCCCGGGTGGTAGTACGGCGGGATGCCGCCCTCGAGCTCTGCGTCGGGGATGTCGAGGTACAGCCGGTCGCGGAACCGCTTGAGCTCGTCGGGCGTG
Source organism: Acidimicrobiia bacterium (assembly GCA_017882945.1). GTDB lineage: Bacteria > Actinomycetota > Acidimicrobiia > IMCC26256 > JAENVU01 > Chersky-806. Next base: position 2,557 of record JADGON010000451.1, read on the forward strand.
AGCTTCTTGATCTGGTGCGTCGCGTTGCGCGCCTCGAAGCTGCGGCCGAGGGTCCACCCCTTGACGGTCTTCGCGAGGATCACCGTCGGGCTGCCTTCGTTCTCGATCGCAGCCTGATACGCCGCGTAGAGCTTGCGGTAGTCGTGACCACCGCGCGGCAGCCGCTCGAGGTCTTCGTCGCTCAGGTGCTCGACCATCTTCTGCAAACGAGGGTCGGGACCGAAGAAGTGCTCGCGGATGTAGGCGCCCGATTCCGTCGCGTACTTCTGGAACTCACCGTCCACCGTCGAGTTCATCTTGTTGACGAGCACACCGTCCACGTCGCGCGCGAGCAGCTCGTCCCACCCGCGCCCCCAGACGACCTTGATCACGTTCCAGCCGGCGCCCCGGAACGTCATCTCCAGCTCCTGGATCACCTTGTGGTTGCCCCGCACCGGCCCGTCGAGCCGCTGCAGGTTGCAGTTCACGACGAAGATGAGGTTGTCCAGGTTCTCGCGTGCGGCGATCGAGAGTCCCGCAGTCGACTCGGGCTCGTCCATCTCGCCGTCGCCCACGAACGCCCAGACCCGCGCCGCGCTGGTGTCCGCGATCTCGTGGTGCAGCAGGTACCGGTTGAACCGGGCCTGCGCGACGGCGTTGAGCGGGCCGAGTCCCATCGAGACGGTCGGGAACTCCCGGAAGTCGGGCATGCGACGCGGGTGCGGATAGCTCGGGATCCCGTGCGTCGCGGAGACCTCGCGACGGAAGCCGTCCAGGTGCTCCTCGGTGAGCCGACCTTCGAGGAATGCCCGCGCGTAGATGCCCGGAGCGGCGTGGCCCTGGAAGTACACCTGGTCGCCGAAGTCGCCGTTGCTCTTGCCCCGGAAGAAGTGGTTGAAGCCGACCTCGTAGAGGGCCGCGGCCGACGCGTAGGTCGAGAGGTGCCCACCGAGCCCGTCGTAGCGGTGGTTGGCGCGGTCGACCATCACAACGGCGTTCCAACGCACGAACGCCCGGATGCGACGCTCGACGTGCTCGTCGCCCGGGAACCAGGGCTCCTGCTCGGGCGGGATCGTGTTGATGTACGGGGTCGAGGTCATCGACGGCACGCCGACGCCGTGCTCGTTCGCCCGCGCCATGAGCCGGGCCAGGAGGTATCGCGCCCGGGACTTGCCCCGCCCGTCGATCACGGCGTCGAGCGAGTCGAGCCATTCCGTGGTCTCGTCCGGATCGGTGTCCGGGAGCTGGTGCACGAAACTCTCGACGAACACCGCTGACCTCCTCGTCACTGGGACACCTTCAGGCTACGACCGCCCAAGGGACCACCAGGCAACGCCGCAGCTATCCGGCCGCGATGACGACGGCGACCGCGACGAGCAACGCGGAGATCGTGAGGAGCACCAAGCCTCCGACGACGTCGGTGAGGTTCGGTCGTTCCAGCGTCGGGCGTTCCATGCCGGGGTCATCGGCACCGTGGGGCGCCCCGTTGAGGACATCTGGTTCGCGAATCCACCTCAAGGTCCCGGAGGTCTCGTCGATGGGATGAAACCCGGTCATATCGCACCTCTCGAGGTCGGGCTCGCCATGCG
>JADGON010000114.1 GCA_017882945.1 Acidimicrobiia bacterium
CGAAGCGCTGCAGGCGGCGGGCCTCGGAGACGATGAGGGAGGGGCGAAGCGCCGGTCGAAACAATCGCTCGCGCTGCTATCGTGACGACGGTTCTCGTACCCGAGAGCCGTACGCGTTCGGTTCTCGGCCGCGATCCCGGCAAGAGCAGGAGGAGCATCGCCCGTGCCGGCAGCGCCCCGTTCGGAAGCGATGCTCAGCGCCTTGCGTCTGGTCGCGCCGGGCCGTCCCCTGCGCGAAGGTCTCGACCGAATCGTCCAGGCGAAGATGGGCGCGCTCGTCGTTGTCGGTGACGGACCCGAGGTGCTCGCACTGTGCTCCGGCGGCTTCCTGCTCGACGCCGAGTTCACGCCCCAGCGGCTCTCGGAGCTGGCGAAGATGGACGGGGCGATGATCCTGTCGGCGGACTGCACCCGGATTGCCCGCGCCAACGTGCAGCTCGTGCCGAATCCCGACATCCCGACCGTGGAGACCGGGACCCGCCACCGCACCGCCGAGCGGGTCGGCAAGCAGATCGATGCGCCGGTGATCACGATCTCGGAGGAGCTGGCCCTCGTCGCGGTCCACCGCAGGGGCCTCAAGCGGACGCTGGAACCGGTTGTCCGCGTGCTCTCCCGAGCCGACCAGGCTCTCCAGATCCTCGAGCGGTACAAGGCCCGGCTCGACGCGGTGAGCGGATCGCTCTCGGCGTTGGAGGTCGAGGACCTCGTGACCGTGCGCGACGTCAGCACCGCGTTGCAGCGGGTCGAGATGGTGCGGCGCATCGCCGAAGAGATCGAGGAGTACGTCATCGAGCTCGGTGCCGACGGGCGCCTGATCCTCCTGCAGCTCGAAGAGCTGATGGGCGGCGTGGAAGACGACCGGCGCCTGTTCGCCAAGGACTACTACGCCGAAGCGGCCGACTACGAGCTGCACGACGTGATGAACGCGCTCGCGGACCTCGACACCGAGACGCTGCTCGATCTTCGTGAGGTCGCGGGGGTCCTCGGACTCCCGCACGATGCCGGGCTCGACACTGCCGTGCAGCCGCACGGGTACCGGCTGCTGCACAAGATCCCGCGACTGCCGGAGCTCGTGGCCGATCACGTCGTCGAGCGGTTCACTCACTTGCAGAAGATCATGCGCGCCGGTGTGCCCGATCTCGTCGAAGTCGAGGGCGTCGGCGAAGCGAGGGCCCGTGCGATCAAGGACGGGCTCGCGCGACTCGCCGAGACGTCGATCCTGGAGCGGTACGTTTAGCGGTTATGGCCGCACTCCGCGAGGGACCGTACGAAGCCGAGGTCGAACGGATCACGCTCCGAGGAGAGGGCGGTGAGCCGGTCGACGCGATTCACGCCCGGCCGAATGGCCTCCCGTCGCGTGGGCTGGTCGTGTATCCGGACATCATGGGCATCCGGCCCTTGTTCGACGACCTCTGCCGCCGTCTGGCGACCCATGGGTTCGCGGTGTGCGCGCCCGAGCCGTTCAACCACCTCGCCGATCGCGACGCGCTCGAGGCGATGGCGCGCATGGAACGGGTGAAGGACCTCGAGGACTCCGAGCAGATCGGAAACCTCGAGCGCGCGGCCGACTGGCTCGTCGTCCACGACGACGTGAGCGAGGTCGACATCCTCGGGTTCTGCATCGGTGGGATGTACGCCCTCAAGGCCGCCGCGTCCGGACGGTTCGAACGCGCGGTCGCGTTCTACGGGATGATTCGCGTCCCCGAGGGCTGGCGGGGTCCGAACCTGCAAGAGCCGCTGGAAGTCGCACCCGACGCGTGCCCGGTGCTCGCGATCTTCGGCGCCGAGGACCAATGGACCCCGAGCGCCGACATCGACGCATTGCGCGACGTGTGGCGGGATCGGCCCGATTGCGAGGTCGTCGTCTACGCGGGCGCGGACCATGGGTTCGTGCACGATGCCGACCGGCCGGCGCACCGAGCGGCCGACGCGGCCGACGCCTGGGACCGGGTGCTGCGCTTCCTCGGGGTCGCTCCCGATCCGATCGACACCTCGGCGTCGGACCAGCGGGTGATCTAAGGGTTCGCGCGGAGCTCCAGCGCCGCACGATCGAGGATGTGGTAGCGGCTGCGGCCGGTGACTTCCACCCACCCGAGCCGGGTGAACATCGCCAGCGCCTTGTTGACCCGCTCACGGGACGCCCCGACCAGCCCGGCCAGATCTTCCTGGGTCATCGGGAGCTGGAACTCCGAATCGGGTCCCGCGAGCTCGAGCAGCCGCTTGGCGGTGCGGGCCGGCACATCGAGGAACACCGCGTCCGCGAGCGCTTCGTCGGTCGCGCGGAGCCGCCGGGCGAGCAGGCGCACGATGACCCAGAGGATCTCGGGCCGGGCGAGGAGCACCCCGCGCACGTCCTCGTACGTGAGCGCCACGACCGAGGAGTCCGTCAGGGCGCGGGCGTCGGCCGAACGCGGCCCGTCGTCGAACAAGCCCAGCTCGCCGAACAGGCCGCCCGGCTCGAGCACCGCCACCATCGACTCGCGGCCGTCGGTCGAGCGGGTGGCGATAGCGATCCGTCCTTCGGCGACGACGAACAGCTCGAGGGAGGTGTCACCCTGCGAGAACAGGAGATCGCCCTTCGCGATCGGCAGGATCTTGGTCTTCGCGCGCAGCTCTTCCAGCGCATCGGCAGGAAGGGCGGCGAAGAGCTCGGTTGCGTCCAGCAGGCGGCGCTCGGGCACGCCGCCACACTAGCGAGGGTCCGGATTCTCGGCCCCGGACAGGGTCCGGTACCATGGTTGCTTCCCCCCCGGTGGTTTCTCCTGAGGAGCGTTATGCCGTTCGACGTCGGCGACAAGGTCGTATACCCGCACCATGGAGCCGCGACGATCGAGAAGCGCGAGAAGAAGGAGGCCTTCGGCAAGAAGCAGGAATACCTCGTCCTGCGACTCGCGTACGGCGATCTCACGCTCATGGTTCCCGCCGACAACGCCGAGGAGATCGGCCTGCGAGACGTCATCAACGACGAAGAGGTCGAGGAGGTGTTCGCGGTCCTTCGCAAGAAGGAGGCCCGGATGCCGACCAACTGGTCGCGGCGCTTCAAGAACCACGTGGAGAAGCTGAAGAGCGGTGACATCTACCAGGTGGCCGAGGTCGTGCGGAACCTGACCATCCGCGAGAAGGACAAGGGTCTGTCCGCGGGTGAGAAGCGCATGCTGGGCAAGGCGCGCCAGATCCTGGTGTCCGAGCTCACCTTCGCGCTGAAGCTCGACGAGGAGACCGCCGAGGCCAAGCTCGACGAGGTGCTGGGCAAGGGCGAGCCGGCGGTTGCGATCGACGACGACTCGATGCCTGTTCGCCCACCGGCCGCCAAGGCTCCGGCGAAGAAGGCCCCGGCCAAGAAGGCACCCGCGGCCAAGGCTCCGGCGGCGAAGGCCCCGGCCAAGGCGGCCAAGGCCACGAAGGCCGCAAAGGCGCCCGCAAAGGCCAAGTAAGCCAGCTGGTTCAAGCCGGAGCCTGCTTCCGCCGATCTCTCAGAGGTCGGGAGGGAGGGAGGCCCTGTGTTCGTCGAGATCACACGACTGTTCACCGTGGTGCTCTTGACCGCGGCCGGGTTCATGATCGGCAAGGAGCTCGGTCCCGGCACCGCCGAGCTGTCCGGGATCGGCGGGATGCTCGGATGCCTCGTCGGCTACCTGACCGGCGGAGTCCTGGGCCGCTTCCTCGAGCGCGCGGGGGGCGTCGTCGAACGCCGGGTCGATCGTGTGCCGCTCCCGCAGGTGATCGCCGGTCTCGTCGGTGGTGGCATCGGTGCCATGTTCGGACTCACGGTCGCGGTGCCGCTCGCGGTGCTCGTTCGCCCGGTGGCGATCTCGATCGGGATCGGCGGGCTGCTCATCTGGCTGGCGATGTATTTCGGCTTCCGGATGGCGTCGCGCAAGAGCGAAGAGCTCTTCGCGATGGCCGGCCTGTCGACGCGTCCGCTCGTGCGCGCGCGTCCCTATGACGACAACGACGGATTCATCGTCGACTCCTCCGCGGTGATGGACGGTCAGCTGCTCCCCCTCTCGCGCTCGGGGCTGTTCCGCGATGACTTGCTGGTCCCGCGGTTCGTGCTCGACGAGCTGCAGGGCATGGCCGACGCGGGTGATGAACGCTCCCGGCGCGCGCGCCGGGGACTCGAGATCCTCGAGATCCTTCGCCGCGAGGCACCGTCGCGCGTCTACGTCATCGACCACGAGGTGCCGGAGGTCGACGAGGTCGACGCGAAGCTCGTTGCGCTCGCTCGCCGGCTCCAGGTGCGCTTGCTCACCAACGACGTCAACCTGGCCAAGGTGGCGGAGATTCAAGGCGTGCCCGCAGTCATCCCGCGCCGTCTCGCGGCGGATCTCATTCCCGGCGTGCTCGCGGGCGAGACCCTCGTCGTCGCACTGAACCGGCCCGGTCGCCATCCGGGCCAGGGCGTCGGCTTCCTCGACGACGGCTCGATGGTGGTCGTCAACGGCGGCGAGCACCTGGTGGGTTCCGGGCCGGTGTCACTGGTCGTGTCCTCGATCGTCCCCACCAGCGCCGGCCGGATGGTGTTCGCCCGTCCGAACGATCCGGGAGATCGGGTCGGCCCGCCCGAGCCGAGCGAACCGGAGCGGTCTCCTTCGGGCCAGTATTGACGGGTGCAGACCTGGGCGATCGTCGTAGCCGCGGGATCGGGCGCGCGCTTCGGCGGGGCCAAGCAGTTCCGTGAGGTCGACGCCGAACGGCTCGTCGACCGCGCAGTGCAGACCGCGACCCGATGTTGCGACGGGGTCGTGGTCGTGCTGCCCGACGGGACGGCATGGGATGGACCGCCGGTCGTCGCGGCCGTGCCCGGCGGTGCGACTCGCGCCGCCTCGGTGCGCGCGGGTCTGGCTGCGATCCCCGAGACCGCGGAGATCGTCGTCGTCCACGACGCGGCGCGCCCACTCGCGGGCGACCGGCTGTTCGGGGCGGTGATCGACGCCGTCGAGGCGGGCGCGGACGGAGCGGTGCCCGGCCTGGCGGTCTCGGACACGATCAAGCGAGTGGAAGGAGACCGGGTGATCTCCACCGTCCCTCGGGACGACCTCGTCACGGTGCAGACTCCGCAGGCATTCCGGGCGCCGCTTCTGCGCGCGGCGCATGCCGGCGGCGCCGAAGGCACGGACGATGCCGCGCTCGTGGAGGCCGCGGGCGGCCGGGTCGTGGTCGTGCCCGGTGATCCGTCCAACCTGAAGGTCACGAGCCCGGAGGATCTGGCCCTGGTCACTGCGTTGCTGTCGCTGAGGAGTCGCTCATGATCCGCGTCGGGCTCGGCTTCGACGTGCATCCCTTCGGTGGCGAGGGCCCCCTCGTGCTCGGCGGCGTGACGGTGGAGGGTCCGAGCCTCGAAGGTCATTCCGACGCGGACGTGGTCGCGCACGCAGTGGCGGACTCGCTGCTCGGACCGGTCGGCCTTCCCGATCTCGGCACCCTGTTCCCGGCGGCCGACGAGCAGTACCGCGGGATCTCCTCGATGGATCTCCTGAGGGAGGTCGCGCAGCGGGTGCACGCGGAACGCTGGTGGGTCGGGAACGTGGACGTCGTGATCGCGGCCGAGCAGCCCCGCCTCGCCCCGCACCTCGCGGGCATGCAGGCGGGCATCGCGGCCGCGCTGGAACCCGTGCGCCGCCCGATGGGCCCGGGGGTGCACATCTCGATCACGCCGAAGCGCGGTGAAGGGATCGGCTTCGTCGGCCGGGCCGAGGGCATCGCCGCGTGGGCCGTCGCGCTGCTCGAGCTCGCCTGACCGGCGACCCAACGCTCGCAGGGTCGCGAACGTCGGCCGCTATCGTCACCTGATGCTCCGGATCTACGACACGATGGCCGCGCGCGAGGTGGACTTCGTCCCTCGCGTTCCCGGACGTGCGTCGATCTACGTCTGCGGGCCGACGGTCTATGACGTCCCGCACGTCGGCCACGGCCGCACCGCGCTCGTCTTCGACGTGATCCAGCGCTACCTCGAGTGGAGCGGCATGGCCGTGACCTACGTGAGCAACGTGACCAACGTCGAGGACAAGATCATCGCTCGCGCCGCCCGTGAGGGCGCGAGTGAGCGCGAGGTCGCGGACCGCTACGAGGCGGAGTACTGGAAGCAGCTCGACCGGCTCGGGGTGCGCCCGCCGGACGAGGTTCCCCGGGCCACCGAGTTCGTCGACCAGATGGTCGGCCTCATCGAGGAGCTGGTGACCGGCGGGCACGCCTACGTGATCGAGGGCGAAGGCGTCTACTTCCAGGTCGACTCGTACGCCGGCTACGGCGCGCTCTCCCACCGCAAGCTCGAAGATCTCATCGAAGGTGCGGGCGCGCGCCTCGACGTCGACGACCAGAAGCGCAGCCCGGTGGACTTCGCGCTCTGGAAGGCCGCCAAGCCGGGGGAGCCCGACTGGGACTCGCCGTGGGGCCGTGGCCGGCCGGGGTGGCACATCGAGTGCTCGGCGATGTCGTTGGAGATCCTCGGCGAAGGCTTCGACCTGCACGGTGGCGGCGACGACCTCGTGTTCCCGCACCACGAGAACGAACGCGCCCAAGCTGAGGCCGCGGGTCACGAGTTCTCGCGCCACTGGATCCACAGCGGCATGGTCGAGATCGGCGGCGAGAAGATGTCCAAGTCGTCGGGCAACTTCACGACGCTCGGCGATGC
>JADGON010000452.1 GCA_017882945.1 Acidimicrobiia bacterium
TCGACCTCGACCGCACGCACACCGCACACCCGGGCCCGGTAGAGGCCCTGCGAGCTGATGACCGCGAGGGACGTGCCGATCATGAGCACGACCGCGAGCAGCGAACGTCGAACGGAGCCGCCGGTGGTGCCCCAGATCAGTGACGGCGAGAGCGCGAGACACCAAGCGAGCGCGACCGCGAGCGCATCCAGGCCGAGGAGCAGGTCCTTGAGCCAGCGGCCGCCATCCCGGCGGATCGGCTCCTGAGGCTCGGGACGCTCGCCGAGGTCCGGCGTCGCCGTCGAGCGCACCGGGCCGCGCGAGCCCCGCCGACGGGCGGGGGCGTCCGGACCGGAGTTGCTCCGCGGCGGAGCGAATCTGTTGTCGTCTGGGCTACGCACTTTGGGGCCTTGCACTCGCAGCGCGCGCTGACGTGGGGTGCGTCATACCGAGAATCCCGCCCGAAACTGAGGTGGTTCTGGGGGACAAACAGTAAACCATCGGCCACAACGGATACAACGGGCCGATTGGCCTACAACGGCTGAGAGCCGCGAAAACCACAGGGGGTTCACTACTCGTGAACTCGGACGACGGAACACCCACCTTGAGCGCGATTCGCACGCGCTCGCGGTCCGACCCACGCGGCCGGGACCGCGGATCAACCCCCGCCGCAACCCCTCGCGCTCCCCCGCGCTCCCCTCGTCCCTGCCGTCCGTCGCCCGCCCGCGCCGCCGCGCCGGGGAGCTAGGACCTGGGGCGGGTCAGCTCTCGGGCTTGGTGTTGCCGACGACCCACATCGAGAAGAACTGCGAACCGCCGCCGTAGGCGTGGCCGAGCGCCTTCCCGGTCTTCAGCGGGACCTGGAAGTCCCCCGCCCGCTCCCGCACCTGCTGGGCCACCTCACCGAACCGGATCATCCCGGAGGCCCCGATCGGGTTCGACGAGAGGACACCGCCCGACGGGTTCCACGGGATGTCGCCGTCGAACGCAGTCGCCCCGGCCTCGGTGAGCTTCCAGCCGTCGCCTTCCGGGCAGAAGCCGAGGTTCTCGAGCCACATCGGCTCGTACCACGAGAAGGGCACGTAGACCTCGGCGCAGTCGAAGTCCTCCCGGGGGTTGGTGATCCCGGCCTGGGCGTAGACGTCGGCCGCGCAGTCCTTGCCGGCCTGCGGGTTGACCTGGTCGCGACCGGCGAACATCGTCGGCTCGCTCCGCATCGCGGTGCCGTGGATCCAGGCCACCGGCCCGGGCGCCGCCGCCGCAGCCTGCTCGCTGCCGATGACCATCGCCATCGCGCCGTCCGAGCTCGGGCAGACGTCGAGGAGCCGCAGCGGCGCCCAGAGCAACATCGACTCCTGGACCGTCTTGAGGTCGATGTCGGGCAGGTGCAGCTGGGCCTTCGGGTTGCGCAACGCGTTGAGCCGGTCCTTCACCGACACCAGGTGCCCGATGTAGTCGGGCGCTCCCGAGCGGCGGATGTAGGCCCGGATGATGGGAGCGAAGTAGCCCCCGGCGCCCGCCACCAGCGGGGCCTGGAACGGCATCGCGACCGAGAGCCCCCAGGTCGCGTTGCTCTCGGACTGCTTCTCGAACGCGACCGTCAGCACCCGTTCGTGGATCCCGGCCATCACCAGCTTGGCCGCGACGATCGCGGTCGACCCGCCGACGCTGCCGGCGGTGTGCACCCGGATCATCGGCTTGCCCGACGCCCCCAGGGCATCGGCCAGGTAGAGCTCGGGCATCACGACGCCCTCGAACATGTCGGGGGCCTTCCCGATCACGACGGCGTCGATGTCACCCCAGTCGAGACCGGCGTCGTCGAGTGCCTCCTGCGCGGCCTCGCGCACGAGCCCGGCGATCGAGACGTCGTGACGGGCGGAGACGTGCCGGGTCTGGCCGACTCCGATGACGGCAGTGCGCTCGGCCCCCATCAGTTGCTCCCCTCCAGAACGCAGACGAGGTTCTGCTGCAGGCACGGGCCCTGGGCCGCGTGGGCGACGCCGCGTCCCGCTCGCCCGTCCATGATCCGGCCGGCGACCTCGCCGATGCGCACGAGTCCGGTCGCCATCACCGGGTTGGAGGTCAACGGGCCCCCGGACGGGTTCACGTCCACTCCGTCGGCGAGACCGAGCGCCTCGCGCAGGATCAGCTCCTCGTGGCTGAACTGCGCGTGGATCTCGGCCACGTCGATCGCGCCGTCGTTCACACCGGCGCGCTCCGCGGCCTGGGCGGCCGACGGCGCGGTGGCGAGATCCCGGAGCCCGAGGTGCTGGGGGTCCACCCGGTGCTCGATCCCGCGGATCCACGCCGGACGCTCGCAGACCCGCTTCGCGATGTCGTCGGCCGCGATCACGATGGCGGCGGCGCCGTCCGTGATCGGCGCGATGTCCGTGTCGCGCAAGGGGCGGTGGGTCACGGGGCGGCCGAGCAGCTCGTCCACGCTCACGTCCTCGGAGACCACTGCGTACGGGTTGCGCTGCGCGTTGCGCAGGCTCCGGACCGCCACCTCGGCCAGGTCCCGATCGGAGCGACCGGAGCTCGAGAGGTACACGTCCGCTTGGAGCGCCGCGAGATCGACCATCGACGGCCACAACGTGGCGACCGTGTACGGATCGGTCTGGAGCGTCCAGATCTCGTGCAGGTCACCGAGCGACGGCTTGCCGAAGCCGTAGATGAGCGCGCTGTCGACGTCGCCGGTCTGGATCGCCACCCAGGCCTCGTAGAGCGCCCACGCCGCGTCCATCTCGACGTGGCTCTCCTTCACCGGCGGCCATGCGCCCGCGGCGTCGAGCCCGGAGACGAACGTGAACGGTCCCCCGGCCAGGTAGTCGCAGGACCCCGAGATCGTGAAGCCGATGTCGCGGCGCTTCAACCCCGAGCGCTCGACCGCCTCCCGCACCACCGGGCTGATGATCTCGACCTCGTTGCGGTCACGGTCCTTCACCGCGGTGTCCTGGGCGAACCCGACCACCGCGACGTCTCTCAAGCTTCTCAAGATCCCTGCTCCCTCGACTCATCGGCGACCCGATAGACACCGGTCCCGGTCGCCGCGGCGCTCATGCGTAGTCCTTGCGCAGCGCTCACGCGTAGTCCTTGTAGGAGTCGTACGGGGCATCGGGCTCACCGGTCGGCTCGAACCACTTGATGTTGCTGGCGTCGGCCTTGAGCTCCTCGGCCCAGATCGCGTGCACCCGCAAGCCCATCCGCACCTCTTCGGCGGGCAGGCCCTGGATGAGCCCGA
>JADGON010000453.1 GCA_017882945.1 Acidimicrobiia bacterium
AGCACGCCGGTGCGGATCGCCTTGCCGACGCGGATCGCCCGTCCGAGGTCTCGGGTCCAGAGGGATCCGGAGAGGCCGTAGTCGCCGTCGTTCGCGATCCGGATCGCGTCCGCCTCGTCGGCGAACGGAATGATCGACGCGACCGGGCCGAAGATCTCCTCGCGCGCGACGCGCATGCTGTTGTCGACCTGAGCGAGCACCGCGGGCGTGAGGTACGAGCCGTCGCCGAACGCAGGATCCTTCGGGATCTCGCCGCCGGTCACGCGCTCGGCTCCCTCGTCGACGCCGATCGCGAGGTAGTCCAGGGAGACCTGGCGCTGCGCGGGGGAGATCATCGGACCCATCTCCGTCGCGTCGTCGAGCGGTGGACCGACCTGGATGCGTTCGGTGCGCCGAGCGAAGGCTGCGACGAAATCGTCGTAGATCGATCGCTCGACCACGATGCGACTCCGGGCGCAGCAGTCCTGACCGGCGTTGCCGAACACGGCCATCGCAGTGTCGTCCACCGCTCGCTGCCAGTCCGCGTCGGAGAAGACGACACACGCCGACTTCCCACCGAGCTCGAGGGAGACCCGCGTGATGTTGTCCGACGAAGCCCGAAGGATCGCGGCGCCGGTGGTGGTCTCCCCGGTGAACGAGATCTTGTTGACCCGCGGGTCGCTCACGAGCGCGTCGCCGATCACGCCACCGGGGCCGGGGAGGACCGAGACGCAGCCCTCGGGTACGCCCGCCTCGACGAGGAGCTCGCCCAGCATCAGCGCGGTGACCGGGGTGAGCGACGCGGGCTTGATGATCACGGGGTTCCCACAGGCGAGCGCGGGCGCGGTCTTCCAGCTCGTGATCAGGAGGGGGAAGTTCCAGGGGACGATGAGCGCGCAGACACCGACCGGCTCGCGCAGCACGATGTCGAGGCCGGGGTCGGGGACCGGCACAACTTCGCCGAAGTGCTTGTTCGCGGCGCCGGCGAAGTACTCGAACGTCCCGGCCGCGGCTTCGACCTCCCAACGGGCATCGCCGATGGGCTTGCCCGCGTTGCGCGCTTCGGCCACCGCGAAGCTCTCGGCGCGCTCGCGCAGCAGCGTCGCCACGCGCATGAGCACTCGGCCGCGGTCCGTCGCCGAGATACCGGACCAGACTCCGGACTCGAATGCCGTGAGGGCAGTGGTGACGGCGGCATCTACGTCCGCGACTCCGGCGCGCGCCACGGTGACCAGCTCGGCGCCGGTGCCGGGTTCGCGGACGCTGAAATCGGCGCCATCCAGCGCCGCCCGTGATCGGCCACCGACGAGAAGGTCCTGAGCCACGGGGTCACCGTACTGCCGAGACCCCCGCGCGTTTCCAACCCGTCGCGTGTGGCAGCGTGGAGCGATGTCCGGCCCGCGCCTTCGGGCGCTCCTCGCGTGCTGTGTGCTCGCGCTCGCGGCGTGTTCGAGCGGTGGAGCCCAAGCGAAGTCGACCACCACGAGCACGTCGACCAAGAAGCCGGCTGCGGCCGGTTCGGCCCTGCAATGGAAGCAGTGCCCCATCGGCGAGTGCGCGACGTTGCCCGTCCCGCTCGATGCCGCGCAGCCCGGAGGCCGGCAGATCGACCTCGCCCTTGCACGCGTCCCCGCCGGGAAGCCCGCCGAGCGGATCGGCTCGCTGCTCGTCAACCCGGGCGGGCCGGGTGCTCCGGGCGCGGACTACGCGCAGCAGGTCGCGAGCCAGCTTCCGCAGTCGATCACCGACCGGTTCGACATCGTCGGTTGGGATCCGCGCGGCACCGGATCGAGCTCGCCCGTCGACTGCGGGAAGAAGCTCGACTACCTGTTCAACGCCGACTCCGCACCCGACAACGCGGCAGAGCGGGCGGCCCTCGAAGCCGCGTCGCGCCGCTTTGCCCAGGCGTGCGCCACTCGCAGCGGTGATCTGCTCGGGCACATCGCGTCGATCGACACCGTTCACGACATGGACCGGATCCGCGCGGCGCTCGGCGACGACAAGCTGACGTACGCCGGCTTCTCGTACGGCACCTATCTCGGTGCGCTCTACGCCAAGGAGTACCCGAGCAGAGTGCGGGCCCTGGTTCTCGACGGGGCGATCGACCCCGCGATCCCTGTGGATCAGGTCGCGATCCAGCAGGCGAAGGGATTCGACGCGTCACTGGACGCCTTCTTGAAGGACTGCGCGCGCCAGAAGAGCTGCGCGTTCCATCAAGGCGGCAATCCGCGCGCCGCCCTCGACGCGTTTCGGGCCCGGATCGAACAGAGTCCGATGAAGAGCGACAACGGCCGGATCCTGGGGCCGACCCAGCTCGACATCGCGCTGGCGGCGCCGCTGTACGCAGGAGCCGGCGGTTACCACTCCCTGGCGACTGCGTTACGTGATGCCGAAGGGGGAGACCCGAAGGCATTGCTGGGGCTCTTCGACAACTACATGGACCGCAGCTCGGACGGCACCTACTCCCCTGAGTGGCCGGCCTTCCTCGCGATCTCGTGCCTCGACGGGCCGGACCTCCAGCCGGCCGCCGCCGATGCGCTGCTGGCGCGCGCCGCCGAGGAGGCTCCGTACTTCGGTGCTTCGAACGTGGGCCTCGGCTTTCCCTGCTCGTTCTGGCCGGTGCCGCCGATCAACTCGGTGGCAAGCCCCGTCTCGGCGCCCGGCACGCCGCCCGTTGTCGTGATCGGCACCACGGGCGACCCCGTCACCCCGATCGCCTGGGCCGAGAACCTGGCCCGCGAGCTCGGCAACGCCCGGCTGGTGACCGTCGACGGCACCGCCCACACCTCGAGCCTCGACGGCAACCCGTGCCTCGACGCGGCGAACAGCGCGTATCTCGTGCGCCTGCAGGCCCCGAAATCAGGGCTTCACTGTAAGGCTTCCGGCTGAATCCCGATAACCTGACGGGTCGTCAGATTCCGGCGCGGAGGCACGGGTGACCGCAACTGCGGAACAGGGCACGAGGGCGCCGATCGAGATCCCGTGGATCGTGAGCGTCGATGACCACGTGGTCGAGCCGGCCCATCTCTGGCAGCGCTGGCTGCCGGCCCGGTGGCGCGATCTCGGCCCCAGGGTGGAGCGACGCGGGGTCGCCGGCATGCGCCACATCGGCGGCGGGACCTACGAGCAGACCTTCGATGACGCGAGCCCGAAGGCCGACTGCTGGGTCTACGAGGACCTCGTCTACGTCAACAAGCGCCACGTCGCGTCGGTCGGGTTCGATCGCGACGACATGACGATGTCGCCGATCACCTACGACGAGATGCGGCCCGGCTGCTACGAGCCCGAAGCCCGGCTCGACGACATGGACATCAACTGGGTCGAGGCGTCGCTGTCGTTCCCGACCTTCCCTCGGTTCTGCGGTCAGACGTTCCTGGAGGCGAAGGACCGCGACCTCGCCGAGGCGTGCGTGTACGCGTACAACGACTGGATGGTCGAGGAGTGGTGTGGCGACAGCGGAGGCCGCCTGGTGCCGCTCACGTTGATCCCGCTCTGGGACGCCGAGCTCGCGGCGGCCGAGGTCCGGCGCAACGCAGAGCGGGGCGTGCGAGCGGTGTGCTTCAGCGAGATCCCGCCGCACCTCGGGCTGCCGAGCATCCACACCGGCTACTGGGACCCGTTCTTCGCGGCGTGCGAGGAGACCGCGACCGTCGTGTGCATGCACATTGGGTCGAGCTCGAAGATGCCGGCCACCTCCATCGACGCACCGCCCGCAGTGGCCGCCACGCTGAGCTTCGGCAACGCGATGGCGAGCCTCTCGGACTTCCTGTTTTCGGGCGTGCTCGTCCGGCACCCCAACCTGAAGCTCGCGTACTCGGAAGGCCAGATCGGCTGGATCCCGTACATCCTCGAGCGCGCCGACGACGTCTGGCGGGAGCACCGGGCGTGGGGCGGCGTGAAGGATGTGGTCCCGGAACCGCCGTCGACGTACTACTACCGCCAGGTCTTCGGGTGCTTCTTCCGGGACCAGCACGGCCTCGAGTCGTTGCAGCGGGTCGGCGTGGACAACACGACGTTCGAGACCGACTATCCGCACACCGACTCGACCTGGCCTGACACCAAGGAGCTCGCCGGGAAGATGATGGCCGACCTGCCCCAGGATGTCGTCGACAAGATCTGTCGCGGCAATGCGATCCGCATGCTCGGCCTCGACCTCTGACGGTGGCGGACCGACTCGTCCCGCTCGACGGGCCCGCGAACTTCCGCGACATCGGTGGCTACGAGACCGATCACGGACAGCTCGTTCGCACGGGCCGCGTGTTCCGCAGTGACTCGTTGTCCTACATGAGCGACGAGGACGTGCTGCACGTCACCGAGGTCCTCGGGCTGCGGACGGTGATCGACCTGCGCGCCGGGCACGAGGTCGAGAAGTTCACCCACGGTCCGCTTGAGCAGCTGCCGGTCGCGGTGTGGCACGTTCCGATCGTCGACGAGACTCGCCGCGAGAACACCGGCCACGACGCAACCGAGTGGTCGAACGGTCAGATCATCCCGCTCGACGAGCTCTACCTCCTGATGCTGAACCGATTCGGGCACCGGTTCATCGCGGTCCTCGATCTGATCGCCGCGAGCGACACCCAACCTGTGGTGTTCCACTGCGCTGCGGGCAAGGACCGCACCGGCTTGGTGGCGATGCTGATCCTGGGCCTGCTCGGCGTGGACCCGGACGTCATCGCGGCGGACTACGCGCTGACGGACGGTCGGATGCCGGTGCTGCTCGAGCGCCACCAGGCGCGGGCTGGCGACGGCGGCGTCGCCGAGATCGCGAAGCAGCACTACGCGGTCGATGCCGAGGCGATGCGAGCCGTCATCGACCGGGTCATCGAGGACCACGGTTCGGTCGAGGGCTACGTCCGGGCCCATGGGCTGACGCCCGAAGCCATCGCAAGCCTGCGCGCGTCGTTGCTCGAGGATGTCGCGCATCCGGGCGGGATCTGACAGGATCGTCGGCGTGGTTCGGTTCAGTCACGTCGGGCAGTGCGTCACGGACCTCGAGCGCGCCCGGGCGTTCTACGTCGAGGTGCTCGCCTTCGACGAGGTCATGGACCTCGACGTCAGCGGCTCGCAGTCCGCGACGCTGTTGCGCCTGCCGGATCCGGTCGGGTTGCGTGCCGTCTACCTCAGGCGCGACGGGTTCGTGCTCGAGCTCCTGGCATTCAGCGAGCCCGAGCCACTGCCGCGCCGTGAGCGCCCGATCATCGAGCCCGGGCTGACGCACATCTCCGTCGGCGTGGACGACCTGGATGCCACGTGCGCAGCGGTGGTCGCGCACGGCGGCGCGGTCTTGACCGAGTCCCGGCTGCCGACGGCGGTGTTCGTCACCGATCCGGACGGCCAGGTCATCGAGCTCCTGGCCGGCGACCAGTTCGCGCAGCGCCTCCACCGGTGATGGTCGCCGAACGAGCTGCGGTACGGCGCACGCGGCTCGCGGGATGGGGATGGTTCTGCGCGTGGGTGCTGATCGGTGGCCTGAGCGTGCTCGGGCTCATCTCGTTCGTCGTGGTGCTCGCGCTCGCGATCGTTCCACTCGCCGGGCTCGGAGTCCTCCTGGCGATGCGTCCGAACGCTCGCCGGTCCGCATTCGGATTGCTGTCCGGGGCCGGCTTCCTCTTCCTCTATGTCGCGTACGTGCAACGGGACGGGCCGGGGACGACGTGTTGGCACACCGCGACCGGCAGCGGATGCGACGGGCACCTCAACCCGGTGCCCTGGTTGGTCATCGGCCTGATCTTCGTCGTCAGTGGCGTCGTGCTCAACGCGCTCTTCGCTCGAACGGTCCGTCGCGAGCCGGCTCAGGATTGACGGAATGACGGAGCGATCTCGTTGATAAGCCGGTCACAGGTGTCGGCGCGCCGCGTCATCGACCCCATCGTCCAATCGGGCACGATGAGCTCGTCGACACCCGCGTCCGCGTAGTCACCGACCTGGTCGAGGATCTCGGCAGGGGTTCCGATCAGGCAAGGTCGTCCGACCGCCTGCGCGCGATGCCGGTCGAGCCAGGCCGCGTCGTCGCTCATGAACAGCAGGGCCTGGGTCGAGCATCGGATCATCGAGGCGTCACGGTTGATCGCGTCGCAGTGCCGAGCGAGCACCTCGACCTTCTGACGGAAGTCGTCCGGCGTGCACCATCCGTTCCACTCGTCTGCGAACCGAGCCGCGGTACGCATCGTGCGCCGCTCGCCCTTGCCTGCGACGAGGAGCGGCATGGGCTGCTGCAGGGGCTTCGGATCACACCGGGCGCCGGTCAGCGTGTAGTGCGAGCCGGCGAAGTCGCTGCGATCGTTGCGCAGCAAGAGGTTCAGTACCGCGCACGCTTCCTCCAACCGGTCCGAGCGCGTGGGGACATCGAACAGCTCGAGTCCGTACGCCTCGTGTTCATTGCGTTGCCAGCCGGCACCGATGCCGAGGACGAACCGGCCGTTGCTGATCTGATCGATCGTTGCGGCGGCATTGGCGACGACGGCGGGGTGGCGGTAGGTGTTCGAGCTCACGAGGGAGCCGAGCCGGATGCGACTGGTCATGGCTGCAAGCGCGGCGAGGGACGCCCAGCATTCGAGGACCGGGCCGCCGACCTGGTCCTCCGACACGTCGGGCATGAAGTGGTCGGCGAGGTACGCCCCGTCCCAGCCCGTCGACTCGCAGTGGGTCACCAGCTCGGCGATCTCGGAGAACGGGCGGGAGCTGTCGGGCCAGATGCTGAAGCGCATGCCCGGATCGTACGAGCGTCTCGGGCGGCGAATCTGAGGGGTCGTCAGGTCGGCCCGTAGACTCCGCCACCGCATGGATCTCCAGTACTCCGAAGCCGACGAGGTCTTTCGTGGCGACCTCCGGACCTGGCTCGCCGACGAGCTGCCCGCGCTGCCTCCGCAGCCGGCTCGCGACGACTGGACCGCTCGGCGCGCCTGGGACACGGACTGGCAGCGGCGCCTCTTCGACGCCGGGTACGCCGGGCTGAGCTGGCCCGAGGAGTACGGCGGGCGGGACCTGCCACCGAGCCAACAGCTCATCTTCCTCGAGGAGACGACCCGCGCCCGGGCGCCGTACGTCGGCGTGAACTTCGTCGGGCTCCTCCACGCCGGGCCGACGATCGTCGCCGAGGGAACTGACGAGCAGAAGCGCGAGCACCTCCCCAAGATCCTGCGAGGAGACGAGGTGTGGTGCCAGGGCTTCTCCGAGCCGGGCTCCGGTTCGGACCTCGCGTCCCTGCGCACTCGAGCGGTGCGTGACGGCGATCACTACGTCGTGACCGGCCAGAAGATCTGGTGCTCGTTCGGCCAGATCGGCGACTTCGGCGAGCTTCTCGTGCGCACCGACCCGGACGTGAAGAAGCACGCCGGGATCAGCTGGCTGATGCTCCCGATGGACCTTCCCGGCATCGAGGTCCGTCCGCTTCGCACGGTGCTCGGTTCCTCCGAGTTCGCCGAGCTGTTCCTCGACGAAGTGCGCGTGCCGGTGTCATGCCGGGTCGGCGAGGAGAACGACGGGTGGAGGGTCACCAACGTCACGTTGTCGTTCGAGCGCGGCACCGCGTTCGTGAGCGAGCTCGTCGATGCGATGCGGCTCGTCGAAGACCTCGCGCCACTGGTGAAGGACCCGGCGCACCGCCGCGAGCTCGGGCACTGCGCGGCGGAGCTCGACGCGCAATGGGCACTGACGAAGCGCAACGTCACCCAGTCGTCGCGCGGCACGCCGGGCCGGGGCGCGTTCATGATGAAGCTGGCCTACTCCGAGACCCGTCAGCGGCTCGGTGAGCTGTCGTTGCGCGTCCTCGAGCGTGACGGACTCGTGGTCGACGGCAAAGGTGAGTTCGTGGAGGAGCGGCTGCGGACGCTCGCGCTCACCATCGCCGCGGGGACGTCGCAGATCCAGCGCAACATCGTGGGGGAGCGCGTGCTCGGCCTGCCCAAGGAGCCGAAGTGAACTTCGACCTCTCGGACGACCAGGTCGCGCTGCGCGACGGGATCCGCAGCCTGCTCGAGGGCAAGATCC
The DNA here is from genome assembly GCA_017882945.1 of Acidimicrobiia bacterium. Lineage (GTDB taxonomy): Bacteria > Actinomycetota > Acidimicrobiia > IMCC26256 > JAENVU01 > Chersky-806. The sequence continues at coordinate 7,969 of JADGON010000453.1, forward strand.
CGATGAGCCGCGTGCGCGAGGGTTTCGACCGCTCGATGTTCGACGAGCTCACGAACGCCGGCGTCTTCTCCTTGCGCGTGGACGGCTTCGGTTGGGCCGACGCCGCGATCGTCTACGAGGAGCTCGGCCGGGCGCTGGTTCCCGGCCCGTTGGTCTGGAGCTTCGGGCGCGACGGCATCACCGGCGGCCTCGATCTCACCGTCGGCGGGACCCGGTACGTCGAGCACCTCGACTCGCTCGATGCATTGCTGGTGCTCGACCACACGTCGATCTCGACTGCTGACCCTTCCTCGTTGGCCGGGTCACCGGCGGATTGGCCGTTGGATCCGCTCACACCAGTGACGGAGGCGGCTTCCCTTCCGGCTCTGACCGCGGTGGGGGATGCGGACGCGCTGGGAGCGCTGCGCGCCCAGGGCGCACTGCTCACCGCGGCGTACCTCGTCGGGATGGCGGACGCGCTCACCGATCTCTCGGTCGCGTACGCGAAGGACCGTGAGCAGTTCGGCCGTCCGATCGGTTCGTTCCAGGCGGTCAAGCACCTGTGTGCGGACATGGTCGTGCGCACCGAGGTGGCGCGAGCCTCGATGTACGCGGCCGCGTGCGTGCTCGACGACCCGTCGACCGGTGATCTCAGCCGTGCGCTCAGCGGTGCCAAGCTCCTCGCGAACGAGGCTGCGATCACGAACGGCAAGTCGGCGACCCAGGTGCACGGCGGGATGGGCTTCACCTGGGAGGTGGACGTGCACCTCTACCTGAAGCGCGCCTGGGTGCTCGACACGCACTTCGGCTCCATCGACACCCACGCCGACACCGTCGCCGCCACCCTCTAGCTCGACTCGGACTCGGCCGGCGGCCCGGTGAGATCACCGTGGCCTGGGCCAGCGGAGCCTGACGATTCGGTGCGAGTTGGGGCCGCCATGGCGACCCCACGCCCCACGGGAACGAGGCTCCGAGTGGCTGTCATTGACGCGCACTGGCTTGGAGTAGCGGACTCTCCGTTGTCAGCCCGCCCGCGCTGGAGCGGGCATGATGTCGGCTGCGGACAAGGTGACGGAGGAGACCACGATGAGCTCACGGCGTGTGCTGCAGGTCGCGATGCTGTTCTGGGCCGGGGCTGGTGCCGCGTTGGCACTCGGATCGTTCGGCGACGTGAACGAGGACGCCCGAGCTCTGGTCGGAATTGCTTCTCTCGTTGGTCCGCTCGCCGCTGTCGCCGGCGCATGGCTCCTGGGGCGCCACGCTGATCGGCTCGCCGGTGCTCTGCTGCTGGTTTCGGCATGCACGCCTACCTACTTCGCATACCCGCTCAACGTGCTC
>JADGON010000454.1 GCA_017882945.1 Acidimicrobiia bacterium
GACCCCGACGCGCCCGCGCACAAGGGACTCTCGTACGTCCTGATCCCGATGCACCAACCGGGGATCACCGTGGCGCCGATCCATCAGATGACGGGGACGGCCGAGTTCAACGAGGTGTTCTTCGACGACGCGCGCACCGACCGCTCGATGGTGCTCGGCGAGGTGAACGACGGCTGGAAGGTCGCGATGGCCACCCTCGGCTTCGAGCGGGGAACGGCGTTTCTCGGCCAGCAGCTCGGATTCCAGCGGGAGCTGAGCGAGCTCGTCGAGCTCGCGCACGCGAACGGCGCCGCGACCGAGGGCCCGATCCGGCAACGGCTCGCGCAGGCGTACATCGGCGTCGAGATCATGAAGTACAACGGGCTGCGCATGCTCACGGGCCTCGCCCGCAAGGGCGTGCTCGGTCCGGAAGCCAGCATCGGCAAGCTCTTCTGGAGCACGTGGCACCGCAACCTCGGTGAGCTCGCGATGGACGTGCTCGGCCCCGGGGCCGGGATCATCGAAGGCGATCCCGCGAAGGGCTACGAGATCAACGAGCTCCAGCGCACGTTCATGTTCAGCCGGTCGGAGACCATCTACGCCGGCGCCAGCGAGATCCAGCGCAACATCATCGGTGAGCGGGTGCTCGGGCTCCCGCGTGAGCCCAGGTAGCCAGGCACCCCAGGGGAGAAGGAGCAACTGTGAATTTCGCGTTCTCGGAGGAGCAGGACCAGCTGCGTGAAGCAGTGCGGAAATTCTTGGAGGCCAAGAGCCCCGAGAGCGAGGTCCGTCGCCTGATGGAGACCACGGAGGGCTACGACCCCGCGGTCTGGCAGCAGATGGCGAACGAGCTCGGTCTCCAGAGCCTGCACATCCCCGAGGCGTACGGGGGCCAGGGCTTCACGTTCGTCGAGCTCGGCATCGTGCTCGAGGAGCAGGGCCGTGCACTGCTGTGCGCGCCGTACTTCTCCACGGTGGTGCTGGCGGCGAACGCGATCCTGAACGCGGGCAGTGACGACGAGAAGGCCGCGCTGCTTCCGGGCATCGCAAGTGGGGAGACGATCGCGACGCTCGCGTTCACGGAGCCGAACGGGAAGTGGAGCGCCGACGGCATCACCATGGAGGCGCGCAAGGACGGTGACGGCTACGTCCTCGACGGCACGAAGATGTTCGTGCTGGACGGGCACACCGCCGACCTGATCGTGGTGGTGGCGCGCACCGCGGGGACCTCCGGCGAGGACGGCATCTCCTTCTTCACCGTGGCCGGTGACGCGGCCGGGCTCACCCGCACCGCGCTGGCGACCATGGACCAGACCCGCAAGCAGGCGCGGTTGGAGTTCGCAGGCGTGCAGGCGACCCCGCTCGGGGTGCCGGGAACCGGTTGGTCCGCACTGTCCACGACCCTCGACCAGGCAGCAGTCGGCCTCTCGAACGAGATGGTCGGTGGCGCGCAGTTCGTGTTGGAGGAGTCGGTCCAGTACGCGAAGGACCGGGTGCAGTTCGGGCGTCCGATCGGCTCGTTCCAGGCGATCAAGCACAAGTGCGCCGACATGTTGCTCGAGGTCGAGTCGGCGAAGTCCGCGGCGTACTACGCGGCGTGGGCGGCGGCCGAGGGCAACGACGAGGCGCCCGTGGTCGCCAGCCTCGCCAAGGCCTACTGCTCGGACGCGTACTTCCATGCGGCGGCCGAGAACATCCAGATCCACGGTGGCATCGGCTTCACCTGGGAGCACAACGCGCACCTGTACTTCAAGCGCGCCAAGTCCTCGGAGATCCTGCTCGGTGACGCCACCTACCACCGCGAGCTGCTCGCGCAGCGCATCGGGATCTGAGCGTCGCAGCCGGCGGTCGGCGCGCGGGCTCGTAGGCTGAGTCCGTGGCGCTGATCATCGGGTTCGTGGTCGTCGGGTTGGTCTGCGCGATCGCGGCGGTCTTCGTATTCCGTGAAGCGGCGCGGATGTCCGAGAAGCCGCCGGAAGCGGTCTTCGACCCGGACGACGCGTACGACTGGGTCGTGCGCCACCTCCCCGATCTGGTGGCCTCCACCCTCGACGAGGAAGACGTCCGGCGGATCCTGGGCTTCCAGCTCGAGTTCTTCAAGCGCAACGGCGTGTCCTCGAACGGCTCGGGCGTCGCCCCCCAGGGCGCGGTCATCTTCGGCTCGGCCGAGACCGTCGCGTACATCCTCGAGCGCGCCGCGGAGACCGGCGAGTCCTATCTCCCCGAGCAGGTCGAGGGGGTCGTCGAGTGTCAGCTCGCCTACCTGCGCTTCATCGGCGCGGTCGGCCGGGTGGCCGCACCCGGCAAGGACGACCCCGAAGCACGGGCCGACGCCGATTAGCGCAGCCCGTCCGCGCCCGCTCGAACTCGGCTTCGAGCGCTTGACCGCGCTGTATATCCTGTCTGGACCAGAGAAGGGAGGTGGTCCACACAATGCATGATCAACGGTTTGGGACCCTGGAGGTGCGCGGCCGCTAGGCCGGTAGCTCGTAGGACCGCTTGGCGGAATTCCACCGCTGCGCCGCCATCGGGACGGTCGGGAGCTGGTCCCCCCCGAGCAAGCCCGAACGATGGTGTACCGAATGATTTCCTTCGTGGTGGGGGCGCATCCTGTGCCCCCACCACGTCGTTCTCCGATCAGAACCGGGTGGTGTCGATGAGTCGACCGGGCAAGTTCGAGGAGTTCCGCTACCTCGGCGACAAGCGGACGCAGTGGTACTTCGATCTCGATGATCCCGACCTCAACCCCGGGGTCGTCAACGAGCTGATCGAGTCCGAGCAGTTCGCCGCGTTCAGCCCGGACACCCCCGCGGAGGCCCGCAACCGCGGCTACCGCGCGTTCTCGAAGCTCGTCGAAGACGCCTAACCCGAGGCGGTCTCGACGGTCGGCGCGCTGAACCCGCCGGGGATCTCGGCGGCAGCACCTTTGAGCTTCGCTTCGAACGCGATGTCCGAGAGCACGGGCTCGGACGGCAACGTTGCGGGATCGTCGGGGAGCCCGTCGAGCTCCACCCACGACGTGCAGCCCCCGTACTCGGCCCGGTACGGCACCGCGATCGGCTCGTGCAGCCGGTGCACCCGCAGCGCGAGCACCCAGAGCGGGTCGCGGGGCTTCCACTTGAACCGGGTCTCGATGTACTCGCGGGACCAGATCACCTTGCCGTCGAGCTTGGCGATCACCTCGGGATCGGAGGTCGTGGCGGCACCGACGACGTCCGCCCAACCGGAGATCACGAAGTCACCCGGGCTGTCCTCCCCTTCCGAAGATCCCCCTCGGCCGATCACATCGGTGGTGAGTTGCTCGGTGGCCGAGGGCGGTTCCGTCTCGGGGGTGATCCAGCGGGCGTAGGCGGGCTTCAGCAGATCGGGCCGCTGGTGCTCGATGGTGGGGTACAGCCACAGACGGGTCGACTGGACCGAGAAGTGGCGACCGTCCTCGCGGATCCCGCCTTTGCGGACGTCGAGGATCTGCTCACCCTCGAGCAGGGCCTGCACCACGGCTGCCCATTCCTTGTACGCGGGGGCTCGGAGTGCGGAGGTGGTCACCCGGCCCAGGATAATGGTGGGAACCAGAGGAGCTGCATGGAGGAACGTATTGAGGTCGACGGGCTCGCGCTCGCGGTTCACATCGCGCGCCCGGCCACCACGGCCTCGGTGCCCGGGGTCGTCCTGTGCCACGACTTCCCGACGCCGCCGCGCGGCTCGCTCGCCTCGGGCCTGACGTTCCCCGAGCTCGCGGATCGGATCGCCCGCGACATCGGGTGGATGGTCTTCACCTTCAACTTCCGCGGCACGGGCGGATCCGAAGGCGACTTCTCGATCGGCGGCTGGCTGGCCGACCAGCGCATGGCCGTGGACTTCCTTTCCGCCCGCGAGGAGGTCAGTGGGGTGTGGCTGGTCGGCACCGGCGTCGGTGGCACGCTCGCGATCTGCACCGCGGCGAAGGACAAGCGCGTGCGCGGTGTCGCGACGCTCGGTGCGCAGGCGACCCTCGGCGGATGGGAGACCTCCCGGTTCCTCGATCACTGCCGACGTATGGGCGTCCTGCGCACTCCGGGCGCGCCGGCCGACCCGGCTGCGTGGGCGCGCGAGATCGCCGACGTGGATGCGATCGCGGCAGCCCGCCGGCTGGCGCCCCGCCCGCTGCTCGTGCTGCACGGATCGGATGACGACGTGGCTCCGCTCGACGACGCGCGCCTGCTCGCCGAAGCGCACGGTTCAGCCGAGCTGCGCGTCGTGCTGACCGCCGGGCGCCGGATCCGCCACGACCCGCGGGCCATCGCCTCGCTGTTCGGCTGGCTCGACCGCCAGATGCTCTAGAGAGCGTCCCGCGCGTCCTGGAGGACGTCGAGGAGGGTCTGCTCGAGGGGGATCTGCGGGGTCCAGCCGGTGGCTTCACGCAGGAGGACGTTGCTGCCGACGAGTCGGGGCACCTCCACGGGGCGCACGAGGTCGGGGTCGGTGACCAGCCGGATCGATCGGGTCGCCCGCGCGAGCAGCCGGTCCGCGATCTCCTGCACGCTCACACCCGTGCCGGAGCAGACGTTGTAGACGGCACCCGGCTCACCACGTTCGGCGACGAGCCGGTACGCGCGCACGACGTCGCGCACGTCGGTGAGGTCGCGCACCGCGTCGAGTGACCCGACCGGGATCTGCTCGATCTCGTCGCGCTCGGCGCGGGCGATGCGCGCCGCGAGCGCCGGCACGACGAACCGGGCTGATTGACCAGGACCGGTGTGGCTGAAGGGGCGGACGCGGATCGCACCGAGGCCGTCGCCCAGGAACGATTGCAGCGCGAGCAGGTCGGCCGCGGCTTTCGAGGCGCCGTAGGGGGTGACGGGTCGCAACGGGGAGTCTTCGGTCAACGGGAGGTCCGCCTCCGCGACCCGGCCGTACTCCTCGGAGCTGAGCACCACGATCACGCGCTCGGTCTTGAGATCGGTGCACGTCCGCAGCACGTTGAGCGTGCCTTCGGCGTTCACCCGGAACGACGCGGCGGGGCTCTTCCAGCTCTCACCGACGTGACTCAGCGCGGCGAGGTGGTACACGACGTCGGGGCGCGCGTCGCTCAGGCGTTCGTGGACCGCGACCGGGTCGGTGACGTCGAAGGAGTCCGGGCCGTGACGGTCGAGGGGCAGGACGTCGTCGCCGCACGCTACGAGGTGATCGACGAGATGCGGACCGACGAATCCGCGCGCGCCCGTGACCGCGACCTTCATGCCGCGAGTCCCGATGCGAGCCGGTACGCGTCGAGGTGACGCTCGATGGAGGCGGTCCAGGTGTAGGGGGCGGCTTGTTCGGGTCCGGCAGCACGGAGCCGGGCGGCGAGTGCGGGATCGTCGAGCACGCGGGTCAGTGTCGCAGCCAGCGCCCTGGTGTCGCCGGGAGCGATGAGCAGGGCCGCGTCTCCCACGACCTCGGCCATCGCGGAACCGGTGGTGGTGACGAGCGCCGCGCCGCAGGCCAGAGCTTCGAGCGCCGGGAGCCCGAAGCCTTCCTCGAGCGACGGGTAGGCCACCGCTTCGGCCTGGCGGAAGAA
>JADGON010000455.1 GCA_017882945.1 Acidimicrobiia bacterium
CCAATCGACCTCGAGAGGTGTCCCGGGCCAGTCCGCGATCGGTTCGTCACGACCTCGGCGAAACGAATCTCGGCCTGATCGGGATGGCGTCGTCATCTGAAGCGGGTCGTCGTCGGCGCTTCGCACGAAGGCCGTGGGCTCAGAACCCCGATTCGCGATCGGATCGCCCACTACGATCGGCTGATGTGGTGTGTTTTCTACCTGCTCGTTCGCGCCCTCGTCGCCCTCATCATCGGCACCAGCAGGTGTGACCGGGACGACGGCGCCAAGGACCTCGAGATCCTCGTCCTCCGCAATCAGCTCCGGGTGTTGCATCGGACGCCGGCCGACCGCAGCTTCGGACCCTCGACCGGGTCCTGCTTGCGGCGGCGAGCCGGGCGATCCCGCGTGATCGATGAGCCGCCTTCCTCGTCACCCCGGCAACGCTCCTGCGCTGGCATCGCGAGCTCGTGCGGAGGAAGTGGACGTACCACAAGACCGGTCCCCCGGCCTGCCGCCGATCGATCCTGTGATCCGTGCACTCATCCTCCGGCTTGCCCGGGAGAACCCCCGCTGGGGTTGCGTCCGGATCGAGGGCGAGCTCCGCAAGCTAGGCATCCGAGCCAGCGCGACGACGGTCCGCACCCTGCTGCGGGCCGCCCGGCTCGGTCCTGCCCCGCGACGGACCGGCCCGACCTGGACGGAGTTCCTCCGGGCTCAAGCGGATGGAATCATCGCCTGCGACTTCTTCACGGTCGAGACCGTCTGGCTCCGGACGCTCTACATCCTTGTGTTCATATGGTGTCGGTTTGGGCGGATGAAACGCGGCACGCGAGCGCCCGGCCGCCGCCCGGGATCTCGGTCGTGATCCCGCCCCGAGACCTCGGGGCCAACGCGCCCTCAGCGCACACGCACCCGACTTCGCGTGAATTCGGTCCGCGCAATCTGCATTGCCCGTCAGAGATCGAGAAGCACTTGCCGCCGTCACAGGCAACAATTACGGCACGGGGCCATGCTGCGTCGCGGTCCGACAAGTCGGGCATCCACGCGAGTACGTCGGTGCATGCGCGAGCGCTGCGAGTCGTCGGGCGTCTCCCCGAGGCGAAAGGAGCGGGTCATGTCCAGTGTCGTGGACTTCAACAACCTCTCGACCGCGGGCCTGGAGTCGTCACCGGTGGCGCCCGCGCTCGCCGGTCTGCGGGCGAACGAGGCTCGCTACTTCAAGAACAAGTACGACCACGACTTCACAGTGGAGCCGGCGGGCAACGCCAAGGAGACCGTCGACTGGGTGCACCGAATCCTCAAGGAGGAGCGCGACCTCGTCATCGCGGCTCGCCCGCTCGAGGCGACGGGGTTCCAGGTCGCGAACATCCGCATGGCGTACGTGTTCTACGAGAGCGGCCTGTCGATCAACGTCATGTACACCATCGACGACGCCACGAAGCGAGCGGTCGGGTTCAAGCTCTCCGACGGGATGGAGATCCCGCCCGAACTCGCCTCGCGGTTCAAGTTCGCACGCCAGAAGTCGAAGCTGGCCGGAACCATCCGCGGTTCGTTCTTCGTGATCAAGGGCGAATACTGATCGCGCCACTGGCACCCGTGCTCCTGGCGTATCCGTCCTGGGTCGCTCGCACCTGATCGAGCGCGGGCGGTTTACGAGATCACACGCGTCGGCACGGAGCGCAACAGCGATCTCGAGGACCTCGACGAAGTCGAGCCGACGCTCGCCACGCTCGTACTTCGAGATGAAGGACTGCGGCCTTCCGAGGACATTGGCGAGCTGCGCTTGCGAGAGACCCTGCGCCCGACGGGCCTCGACGAGCCATTCGCAAAGGCGCCGATAGGCGGGCTCAAGACTGACCGGGTCACCTATGCCCGTGGGGGTCGGAAACCCCGATTCGCGCTCGGACAGTCCCGGTACGATCGGCCGATGTGCTCCCTCCTCTAAGCCATTCAAAGCCCGCCCGGCGTGTCTCCGAGACGGCAACTGCGACCAGACGCTCACCCATTCCCTCCCGGCGAGGTCTCGGTCACGGGCGGGCGGGGAAGAGCCGCTTCTCGGTTGCGATGTGGGGTGCCCACTCGAGACGGTCCGCGCCCGCGAAGCGCAGGTACGCGCGGAGCGCGTCGCGCATCGCGTCGACGAACCCGTCGGCGCGGCGCGGCGCGAAGCCGTCCTCCCACCAGACGTCGAGGACCTGCACGACGCCCTCGCCTCGCTCGATGCGCGGTTCGATCCTTCCGACGAAGCAGTCGCCAAAGATGATCGGGAGCACGTAATAGCCCCAGCGGCGCTTCGCCGGTGGGAAGAAGCCCTCCCACACGTAGTCGAAGTCGAACACGCTCGCGAGGAGGGCGGTGTCCCACAGCAGCGAGTCGAACGGGGCGATGAACGCGACGGACGGCGTCGGCTCCGGCGGCGCCTGCAACAGCGAGAGCTCCGCGGCGAGCACGAAGCGCTTGCCGCGCACGCCGTCGACGTCGACGGGCACGAGCGCGCCGAGCTCGACCAGCTCCTTGCGCAGCTCGTTGCGCTCCTGCGGGTCGGCGATGCGGGCGAATGTGCCGCCGGCGCCGCCGGCGCCGAGCAGGCCGTGCGCGCGGTACCGGGACAGGAGCTTGTGCAGGAGCTGTTCCCGCACCGGCACCTCGCGCGCGAGCAACTCGGCCGGAAGCAGCCGCTCGACGAGGTCGTAGTACCGGAGGTTCCCGTCCCGCCGCGCGAGGCCGATCACGCCCTGGACCGTGTACGCCTCGAGCACGGCACGCACGGCGTTCTCCGGCATTCCGAACCAGTCCTTCGTCGGACCGGTCTCGTGCTCGAAGTCGGCCGAGGACAGCGGCCCGTCCGCCCGGATGCGCTCGAGCACGCGCTCGGCGACCGCGGCGTTGTCGGCGAGCGCCTGGGCGTGGAACCGTGGACCCTTGCGGCCCCAGTTCACACGGAACCAGGGGAACTCGGTCGCCGGGATGAACGACAGCGCCTTGTTGGTCGTCTCGACTATCTCGCGGCGTTCGTAGAGCGCGTCGCACCAGGCGGGTTCGTAGCCGGCGACGCGCGCGTGCAGCACGAGGTCGTGGCTCCGGCCGGCGACCGCGATCGGGTCGAACTGGATCGACCCGAGCCTCCGGAAGACCTCGAGCACCCCGTCGGTGCCTCCCGCGAGAGACCGCGCTGGCGCGAGGAAGTGCCGCGCGAGGAGAAAGAGACGCACGGCCTCAGCATTGACCTTCACTTCGAAGAGCCTAGCTCGTCGGCGGCCAACCGCCTTTACCTGCGCCACCGAGGCATCAGGGCCGTGATCCCGGTGAAGGAGGACCAGAAGAAGCACCGCCGCGCCCGCGGCCGGGTCGGCGGGCGGCCGATAACCGACGTCGCCGACGCACTTGCTACCGGCCTGGTTCTGTGGGCGGCAGTCGCACGATGTCTTCATCGTGTCGCGCCGGATGGAAACGACGACCTTCCTCTCCTAGCTCCGAATGACGTACAGGCTCCGCGCACCTGCTCGAGGAACGCACGGAGCACGGGTCCGCGCCCCTCGACGGGCAGTTCGACTGATGGCGACCGGGGGCGGTGCTGCATTCGGCACGTCGCCACTCCGACGGGTAGCCCTAACGGACGGTCCGTCGCCTCGTTGTAGCGAAGGAGATCCCCAGACAAGGCATCTCCGGGGCGGGCGGGTAAGTACCGGTCTGTGCGGAGAGCCGTGGCTCGATCGCCGTCTGCCGAGGATCGGGGGTCCGCGCGCCATGGTCGAACAACTGACGCTCCCCGGGGTGGTAGATCCCGAGGCGGGGCCGACCGGGTCCGGCGGCCGCGCATTCACCCAGTGGCTGCGGCTCCAGCTCAGGGCGAGGAAGCTGACCCAGCGCCAACTTGCGCAAAGGTCGGGCATCGATCACTCGACGATTTCTCGGCTGATGCGAGGCGGCCGGACGCCGTCGCTGCGGACCGTCACGCTCCTCGCGCGCGGTCTCGGCTTCCCGCAGGACCCCGGTTGGCTGGATGGTCAAAGCTTCGGCAGAAGCGATTCTCCCGCGGCCCGTGTGGAGTACGCCCTGCGATCCGACGGCCTGCTGACCGAAGCGGC
>JADGON010000115.1 GCA_017882945.1 Acidimicrobiia bacterium
GCAGTCCCTCACGGACACGCGGCCACTCCGACGCGACGATCGAGAAGAGCGCCGTGTCCCGCAGCAAGCCCGCCTCACCGCGGGCGTGCGACGGCTGCCAGCTCCTGAGCACGCCCTCGAACTGGGCACCGATCGCGGCGATCGCGGTGCGCGAGCGCTCGTTGCGAGCGTCGGTCTTCAGGTCCACACGTCCGACGCTCCACTGCTCGAAGGCGTGAGTGAGCAGCAGCAGCTTGGATTCGACGTTGATACCGGTCCGCTGCGCTGAGTGGGCGAGCCAGGTTCCGCCGATCTCGACCGCGTAAGGAAGTGCGGCGGCGGACTGCCACCGCAGGGTGAGGAAGTTGGTGCCGCCGACGGCTCGACCGTCACGCGCGCGCACCTGGGCAAACGGAATCCACTCGCCGTTCGCCGCGAGCGAGTGCAGGCCGCTGACGTACTCGCGCACCGACTCGACCCCGTTGGGGACCGTCGTCCAGTCGTAGGCCTCGCGCGACTCGCTCGAGGCGGTCACCAGGTCGTCGACGTGGTTCAGCGAGAGTGGTTCGAGGCGTACCCGGGTCCCGGTCAACGTCGGTGCTTCCAGCAACGGTGGCATCCCGGCACCCTGTCACGAAGCCGTGCGCGCGACCCGAGATTTACGCGGGCAGTACTGCAATCGGCGTGGCGCACCGCAACGAGCACGTCGCCATGCCGACGAGCAACGCGTGCACCTCGACTGGATCGAGCGTCATCTGTCACGCTGGTTCGATGGGCTCTGGCGATCGGGTTCGACGACGGCCGGGATGGCTCCTCGAGGAGATGGGCACCGCGGGACGGGAGAACCTCGACGCCGACCACGTCTCGCGCTACGACAACAAGGAGGACGCCGACGCGAGCGACGAGGTCGCGCTGCTTCAGGCCCTCGGGGTGGACAGCCAGTCGACGGTGGTTGACTTCGGCGCCGGTACGGGACAGTTCGTGATTCCCGCAGCCGCCTCGTTCCGGCGCGTCGTCGCGGTCGACATCTCGCCCGTCATGCTGAGAACGCTCCGCGCCAAAGTGGCTGCCGCAGGTGCGACCAACGTCGAAGTCGAACAGGCCGGCTTTCTCACCTACGACCACACAGGTGCACCCGCCGATGCGGTCTACTCCCGCTATGCACTGCACCACCTTCCCGACTTCTGGAAGGGCGTCGCCCTTGCGCGCATCCATCGGATCCTCCGGCCCGGTGGGATCCTGCGCCTCTGGGACGTGGTGTATGGCTTCCAGCCGATCGAAGCCGAGAGCCGCGTCGAGGAGTGGTGCGCAGCGGCAGGCTCCGCCATCGAGAGTGGATGGAGCCGTGCAGAGCTGGAGGAGCACGTCCGGGACGAGAACTCGACGTTCACGTGGCTGCTCGAGCCCATGATCGAGCGCAACGGCTTCACGATCAACGAAGCGATCTACTCGGACGACGAGTTCTTCGCTCAGTACGTGATCGCGAAGGTTCGTCAATGACGCCGGCGCCGCGGGCTCGCGAGCCGGGTTGGTCGCTCCACCCAGGCTTCATCGCGTCCAGTCACGCACGTCGTTGGGGACTCGTGACCGGCGGCTCGTAGCCTGGGCCGGCCATGCCGTTCCGACGTGATCACGACCCCAGCGCCGAGGAGGCCACCGACGCGCTGGTCGACGGGGATCAGGCGCTCGTCACCGGAACCGCGGTCGCCGCCCTCCGGCACCGCGACTTTCGCGTCGTCTGGACGGGCACGTTCGCATCGAACATCGGAACCTGGATGCAGAACGTCCTGCTCGGCGCGTTCGCGCTGCAGCTCACCCACGACGCCTCGTACGTCGGGCTCGTCTACTTCGCCCAGCTCGGGCCACTGCTCTTCCTCGCCCCGCTCGGCGGGATGCTCGCCGACATCCTGGACCGGCGGAAGCTGCTCATCTGGATGCAGCTCGAGCAGGTCGTCTTCTCCGTGCTCCTGGCCGTCCTCGCTGCCGCGGACCACCCGAACAAGTGGGCGATCTTCTTCTGTGTGCTCGCGATCGGCATCGGCAACGCGCTGAGCGGACCGGCGATCAGCGCGCTGCTCCCGACCCTCGTGCCGCGTGAAGACCTCCCCGGAGCGGTCTCGCTCCAATCGGTGCAGATGAACTTGTCGCGAGTCATCGGTCCCGCAATCGGCGCCCCGCTCTACGCAATGTTCGGCGTGGCCACCGTCTTCGGCATCAACGCCGCGACCTATGGGTTCGCGATCGTGAGCCTGGTCATCGCCCGCTACCCGGCGCGTCCCGTCCGGGCGATGTCCGACACGGGGCTCACCCGCTTCCTTTCGGGCTTCAAGCTCGCGGCCGCCGACCCGTTGATCCGCCGGGTGCTCGTCACGATGACCACGTTCTCGTTCTTCTCGTTGACGTTCGTCGGCTTGATGCCCGAGATCGCCGAGGCGAACTTCGACATCGGGCCGAAGAGCGCGGTGTACGGGTTCCTCTACGCGACGTTCGGACTCGGCGCCGCGATGGGCGCGGTGACCGTCGGCACCTACCTCGCCCACCACTCCAAGGCCAAGATCGCTCGCCGCTCCCTGGTCGCCTTTGCGATTCTGCTGACCACATTCGCGCTCGTGCGGGATGCGAGCCTCGCGTTCCCCGTCGCGTTCGTCCTCGGCTTCGTCTACTTCATGACGATCACGTCGCTGTCGATCGCGCTCCAATCACATCTCGACGACGCGATCCGCGGCCGGATCATGGCCCTCTGGATCATGGCGTTCGGCGGAGTCGTTCCCCTCGGTGTGCTGGCCGGTGGCGTCCTCGTGGGCTTCATCAGCATCACGTCGGTGATGCTGATCGGCGCGGTCGTGGCCCTCCTGCTCGCCTGGTACTGCGACCTCGAGTCAGCCGGCTCGGACGTCTGACGAGCTCAGCGACCGAGACGCTCCGCGTCGATCGTCGTCATCCGAAGCTACGCCGCGTCAGCTTCCCGGAGCACCGAGGACTTCCGCGTGCTGTGCACGAACGCGGCTGCGACGGCCCCGACGACGGCGACGGCTCCCCCGACGAGATACGCCGCGGTGAACGGGCCCGCGGCATCGGAGCCGCCCTGGATCGTCGACAGCACCTGGATCCCGGCGACGGTGCCGATCATCGCCACCATCTGCTGGGCCGCGTTCGCGACCCCGAGATCTTCGGCGTCCACGGTGTTGGCCACCACCGTGATCAACGACGGCGCGGAACCGCCGAGCCCGATGCCCGAGAGCACGAGCCCGGCGAAGACGAGCGCGAGCAGCTCACCGGACGCGGCGAAGGCGAAGAGCCCCATCGACACCGCGACCAGGAGCGTCCCCACCACCGCGGCGCGGCGCTCCCCTACGCGCGCGGCGAGATAGCCGCCGACCGGTGACGCGATGCTGTTGCTCAACGGACGACACACCATCGCGAGCGACGTCGCCGCGACCGAGAACCCGAACCGGTTCTCCATGAGCAACGGCGTCACGATGAACCCGCCCATGTATGCGAAGTTGGTGGTCCCCTGCGCCACGAGCGACGCGGTGAAGTCCCGCCGCCGGAAGAACTCCAACGGCAGCAATGGGTCCGCCGCTCGACGCTCGCACCGGACGAAGGCCCACAGCGCGAGCGGTGCCAGGGCCAGCAGCCCGATCACGACGGGGCTGCCCCAACCCAGCTCGGCGCCGAGCGTCAGCGCCAGCAAGGCCGAGACCGTGGCCACTCCGAGCGTTCCGGCCCCGGCGACGTCGATCGGCTCGCGTGCCTTCCGGGGCGTCTCGTGCAGCACGACCACCCCGACCACGAGCGCGAGCAGTGACAGTGGAACCTGGGCGATGAAGATCCAGCGCCATCCGATGGCATCGACGATCGGACCGCCGGCGATCAAGCCGATCACCGGCGCGCCCGCCGCGACGAGCGCCCACCACCCCATCGCCTTGACCCGGTCGCCCTCCGGGAAGGCGCGCATGATGAGCGCCATGGACGTGGGTCCGGTCGCGGCCCCGGGGATCGAGCCGAGCACCCGGATCGCGATCAGGGCCGGGCCGCTCCACGCGAACGCGGTGAGCAGCGCACCCACCGTGAAGCCGGCGAAGCCCAGCAGGTAGACGCGGCGGTGGCCGTAGACGTCACCGAGCTTGCCGAACAGTGGCATCGTGAGCGCGAGCGCGAGGAACGGCCCGGTGACGACCCAGGTGAGCGAGGTCGCGCTGGTGCCCAGCTCGGAGGCGATGTCCTTGAGCGAGACCGCCATGATCGTGATCGTGAACCCGCTCGCGAAGAGCCCCGCGAGCACGGTGACGAGCACCCACCACGGGTAGTGGTCACTCTGGCGGACCCGGTGCGTGATCCGCGATCGGAAGAGCATCGGCCACGCGACGACCGGGATCTCTTCGCCGCCCGGCGCGTCGGAGACGAACGGAGCGACGCGATCGGACATGACGGAGGTGCAGCTTCCTCGCGAGCGGTGACGGGGCGAGGTTCAGACTACGAGACGCTCCGTGACGCGGTCGGGGGCACCGGCAGCGATCCCCGCTGAGCTCCTAGCGGTCCGAGACCGCCTCGGCACGCGACTTGGGCTCGAGCTCGATGGCACTCCACCACTCGGGGTCGTGCCACTGCTGCTTCGGAACAACGAGTCCGGGGCTCGGGCGAAGCGCGCGACCGAAGCCGTACCCGGGGCGTGGCATCCCCGGGTGGGTTGTTCCACCTCTCGCGGGCCTGCGCATTCCCTGCCTCCTGTGTCACCACGCGCCGTCGACCACCGACAGCGGCCTCACCACTCTCCGCGTTGATTATGCGGTGTGTGGTCGCGGTTCACAAGACCCAAGTTCCGGAATTTGTCCGGTGTTACGCGGCAATTCTTCGTATTTGACCCGGTAGAGAATGCGCTTCATGGCGTAAATACGGCCGTGAGGGTCTGCGCGCCCAACGTGGGAACTACCGCCCACGTTGAGCGCGACGCACGCGCGCTGCGTTACTTCTTGGGGGTCAACTTGTCCGCTTCGCCCGCCAGCTCGGACACCGTCCACCGGTCGCCCTTGTCGATCTTCTCGGAGAGTGTCCACGGGGCGAACCGCTGGACGACACCGCCCTGGACGAGGAACGCCTCACCGCTGAATGCGCAGTCCTCGGTGGCGAGGTACGCCACGAACGGGGAGACGTTCGCCGGGTCCCATGCGTCGAAGGTCGCCTCGTTCTCGGGCACCTTCACCACTTCGCTGAGCCCGGGGGTCTGCTCGGTGAGCCGGGTGCGGGCCGCCGGGGCGATGGCATTCGAGCGCACGCCGTAGCGGCTGAGCTCCATCGCGCAGATCTGGGAGAACGTGGCGATGCCGCTCTTGGCGGCGCCGTAGTTCGCCTGACCCGGGTTGCCGAGGAGGCCGGAGGTCGACGACGTGTGGATGATCGACGCCTTCACCGGGGTCCCGGCCTTGCTCTGCTCGCGCCAGTAGGCGGCGGCGAAGCGGGTCGGGCAGAAGTGGCCCTTGAGGTGGACATGGATGACGGAGTCCCACTCCTGCTCGGTCATGTTCACGATCACCCGGTCCCGCAGGATCCCGGCGTTGTTGACGAGCACGTGGAGCGTGCCGAAGGTGTCGACCGCGGTCTGGATGAGCCGCTGGGCGCCGTCCCAGTCGGCGACGTTGTCGACGTTGGCGACTGCTTCGCCCCCCATGGCCTTGATCTCGTCGACCACCTGCTGGGCCGGCGCCCGGTCGTCGCCCGTCCCGTCGATGTCACCCCCGAGGTCGTTGACCACGACCTTGGCGCCTTCCGAGGCGAAGAGCAGCGCGTGCTCGCGGCCGAGGCCACGTCCTGCGCCGGTGATGATGGCAACCCGGCCGTCGAGTGAGCCCATGTTCGTCAATCTCCCGCGCTCGAAGTTGGTCCCGCGTCTGATGGTGGTCCGGGCGCATGGTAGGCGCGGGCGCGACGAGGCACTCAAGCGAGCCGGTGCCCGGAGCGTGCCGGCCCGGCGCGGGCCTAGAAGATCAGCGTCACCACCGCGCCGCGCCGGATCGGAAGGCCCTGGGCCGGTGACTGGGCCCGGACCGGCTTGCCCGGCGAGTACGCCCCCTGGACGGCGGCGGTGAGACCGGACGCCTGGAGCTCGGCGGTGGCGACGTCGATGGTCTTGCCGGTGACACCCGGAATCAGGACGACGTCGGTGCCCTTGCTCACGACGACCGAGACGTTCGAGTCCCTGGGTGCCTTCGCACCGCCTGCGGGATCGGTGCGAATGACGTCGCCTGCGGGCACGGTGTCGCTGAACTGGTCGACGCGCTGAGGCACCAGCCGCGCCGCGGTGATCGCCGCGGCCGCGTCGGCGTAGCTCCTGTGCGCAACGGACGGGACGGTCACCGGAGCCGGGCCGTCGGAGACGACCAGGGTCACCTTGGTGTCCGGCGGAGCCTTGCCCACCGGGTTCGTACTGATGACCGCATCCTTGGGCACCGTCTCGTCGTACTGATGCTCGATCACCGGGACGAAGAGGGCCTGCGCCAGCGCAGCCTGCGCCTGGGCCGCGGGCTGGCCGACCACCGCGGGCAGCGCGACCGGCTTCGGACCCTTCGAGATGACGAGGTTGACGGTGCCGCCCCGGCCGAGGAAGAAGCCCGCCTCGGGATGCTGTCCCATGACCATGCCCACGGGATCGTCCGCGGTGCGGTGCGAGAAGCTCACGAGCAGCTTCGACCGGTTGGCCTCGTTCTGCGCGGCCTGCTCGGTCATGCCACGAAGGTTCGGGACGGTGACGGTCGCGCCGCTCTGCGGACGCGTCAGCGCGAACACGGCACCGGCGATCGCGAGGATGAGCACCGCGCCCAGGATGAACGGAGCGATCGTGCGGGGAGGGCCGGCGTCCGACGCAGCTGCCCTCGTCGGTACGGCAACCGGCTTCCTCGCCGTGCTCTCGTCCTGGTCGAACACCGCCTCGCGCTGGTGCCGGACGACCTGGGTGGGATGCGGGTCGGGAACCGTCTCACCGAGCCCGACGAGCGTGAGCGGACCCGGCGGCGGCAGCACCCGCACGGCGTCGTCGAGCGCGGCCGCCATCGTCGGCGCATCCGGGTACCGATCGTCGGGGTTCACCTGCCCCGCGCGCTCGATCACCGGACCGAGTGCACCCAGCTGGGCGGGCGCGGAGATCGCTTCCTGGGTGCGGATGCTCAACGTGCCGAGCGGTGTGTCGGCAACGAGGGGGACGTTGCCCGTCACCGCCTCGACCAGGACGAGGCTCAGCGCGTAGAGATCCGCGCGACCGTCGAGCCGGCCTGCGGTGCCCTGCTCGGGCGACGCGTAGCGCGCGGTGCCGAGGACGGTGCCGGCCGGCTCGGTCCAGCTCGCCTCGGCGAGGGCGCGCGCGAGGCCGAAGTCGGCGACGCGCACGATCCCGTGCTCGTCGAACAGCAGGTTCGCGGGCTTGATGTCGCGATGGACCAGGCCGCGGCCGTGCGAGTACTCGAGTGCGGCGGCGACCTGCCGGCCGACGTGCGCCGCCTGGGACGGCGTGAGCCGGATGCCCGCGTCGAGCATCCCCCGCAACGACCCGCCCTCGAGCAGCTCGAGCACCATGAACGGGATGCCCTCGTCCTCGCCCCAGTCGTAGACCGCCATCACGTTGGGGTGGTGCAGGGAGGCGGCGAGCTGCGCTTCGGTCCTGAACCTGCGCAGGAAGCCCATATCGTCAGAAAGGCCCGCGTGCAGGACCTTCACCGCGACGCGTCGACGCAGCCGCACGTCATCGGCGGCGTAGACGCGGCCGCCCGCGCCCGCACCGATCGATCCGAGCAGGCGGTAGCGGCCGGCGAGAACCCGGCCGACGAGGTCGGCCATCGCACTGCTGGCCATCGAGCCCACGGTACCGGCCCGGCCCCTCTTCGACGGGGCACCCGATGCGCACCCGGGACCACGCGGCGGTACCGTCGCCACCCAGTGGCTGCCCCGATCGTGCGTCCGACTCCCCGCCGCAAGGTCTTCGAACACCCGGGCCGGTTCGCGATCGTGGCCGGGGGACTCACGCTCGTCGCGATCCTCATCGGCGCCGCGATCACCACCGCCGACACCAAGGATCGCCGGACGACGCTGCCGAGCGAGGTCCAGTCGGTCTCACCGAAGCCCGGGGCGATCGTCCCGCCCCAGGAGCAGATCGTCGTCGACCTGCGTGACGACCTCACCGCCGACCTCTCGCTCTGTGGCCCGACGCAGTCGGGATCCTGCACGCCGCTGCCCGCCGACCAGGTGACGTTCGTCCCCGGCCTCGGCCAGCTCACGTACCGACCCGGACCAGGCAATGACGTCGAGTCGTTCGAGCCCGGGCTGAACCGGGTGGAGGTCAAGTACCGCTCGCAGGCCGACCCCGCCCGGGACAACGGCTCCTACAGCTGGACCTTCGTCTCGAAGTCCTAGGTGCTATTCGGGGACGGCGAAGGTCGCCCAGCCCTTGATCGCGGTGCCGCCACCGACGCGCTCGACCATGAGCTCGAGCTTGACGGCGCGCTCGCTCCCGTTCTGCGCGTCGACCTTCTCGATGACCGCGCCTGAGCAGACCAGTCGGTCACCCGGCCACACCTGCTCGCGGAACTGCACACCGAAGGTCCGGACGTTGTCGGCACCGAGCCAGTCGGTCGCGAAGGTCGCGAGGATGCCCGCCTGCAGCATCCCGACCGAGAACACCGACGGGTACCCCGCGCTCTTGGCGAACTCCTCGTCGTGATGGATCGGGTTGAAGTCGCCCGACGCCCCCTGGTACCGGACGAAGTCGGTACGGTTCAACGGCCCGACCGTGCGCGGCTCCGGTGCGGCCCCGACGTCGAGATCCTCCCAGCGAGGCGCCATCACGCACCTTCCTTGCTCGTCGCCGGCTTCCCGGTCTCGATCGCGGTCGAACGCGCCTCGGCGACCAGCATGCCGCGCTCATCGCGGAACTCGGCCACCGTCACGACGAACGTCATCGTGCCGCCGCGCTTGCCTTCCTTCTCGTAGACCTCGGCGACCCGTGTCTGCACGGTCAGGTTCTGGCCCGCGCGCGGCGGTGGTCCGTGGAAGATGTACTCCTGGCCGCCGTGAAGGACCCGGCGCAGGTCCATCTTCACCTTCGAGAACACCGACCGGCCCGGCGGGGTCCAGAAGCTCACCGAGGTGAGGAACGTCGGCTCGATCGGCGGGATCGGGTCCTCCAGGTACTCGGGGTTCTCCGACATGGTGGCGCGGGCGAACTCACGGATCTTCCCGCGCTCGACCGTCATCTCGTACGGCTCGTCCGTGGTGCCAACTGCGCTCGCGTCGACCATCAGTCCTCCTTGGCGGTTTTCGCTTTGGCCGGCTTCTTGGGCTTCGCCGTCTTCGCCCGCTCGGGCTCGGGTTCGGCCGGTGGACCCTCGACGAGGAGCCGTTGGAAGCCTTCCTCATCGAGCTGGGTCACACCGAGCTCTTCGGCGCGCACCTGCTTCGAACCGGGATTCTCGCCCACGATCACGAAGCTCGTCTTCTTCGAGACGCTGCCGGTGATCTTGCCTCCGCGTGCGGTGACGGCCGCGGCGGCCTCGTCGCGTGTGAAGGCCTCGAGGCCCCCGGTGAGCACGAAGGTCCGGCCGACGAGGGTCTGCTCCTCGGTCGGCCCCTGGGCCGGGGCCGGTCCCGTGAGGTTCACGCCAGCCGAGCGCAGCTTCTCGATCAACGCGCGGTTCGTCGGGACGGTGAACCACGCGCGGATGCTCTGCACGATGATCGGCCCGATCCCGTCGACGGCTTCGAGCTCCTCGTCGCTCGCCCCCGCGATCCGGTCCAGGTGTCCGAGCGCGACCGCGAGTGCGCGCGCGGCGGTGGGGCCGACGTGCCGGATGCCGAGCCCGACGAGCACGCGCGCCAACGGCTGCTGCTTGGACTGCTCGATGCCGTTCACCAGGTTCCGGGCCGAGATCTCGCCCATCCGCTCGAGCGCCACGAGCTGCTCGTTCGTCACCGAGTAGAGGTCGCCGGCATCCTGGACCAGCTCGGCGGCGACGAGCTGGTGAACGCGCTCCTCGCCGAGGCCCTCGATGTCCATCGCGCCGCGGCTCGCGAAGTAGATGACCTTCTGCTCGCGCTGCACCGGGCAGTCCGCACTCACGCACCGGTGGTTGGCCTCGCCGTCGAGGCGCACCAACGGCTGATGGAGCTCGCACGGACAGCTCACCGGGAACTTCCAGCGCCGTGCGCCCTTCTTGCGCTTGGAGATCACCGGCCCGACGACCTCGGGGATCACGTCACCGGCCTTGCGCACGATCACGGTGTCGCCGACCCGCACGTCCTTGCGCGCGACCTCGTCCTCGTTGTGCAGCGTCGCGAGCCCGACGGTGGACCCGCCGACGAAGACCGGTTCGAGCACCGCGAACGGGGTCGCGCGGCCGGTGCGGCCGATACTCACCATGATCTCGCGCAGCACCGTGGTCTTCTCCTCGGGCGGGAACTTGTAGGCGACCGCCCAGCGCGGCGCGCGGCTCGTGGCGCCCATCTCGTCGCGCTGGGCCAGGCTGTCGACCTTCACGACCGCGCCGTCGATCTCGTAGCCGAGCGAGTGTCGGCTCTGCTCCATCCGGGTGCAGAACCCGTACACCGCGTCGAGATCGGCGAGCTGCTCGATGTGCGGGTTCACCGGGAAGCCCAGACCGGTGAGCCACTCCAGGGTCTCGTGGTGGGTGCGCAGGCGCGGCCCGCCCTCCTTGGCCCCCGGCTGGTAGCAGAACAGGGAGAGCTGTCGGCTGGCGGTGACCGTGGGATCGATCTGTCGGAGCGCGCCGGCCGCCGCGTTCCGGGGATTCGCGAACAGGCGCAGCCCGGCCTCACCCTGACGGCGGTTGAGCTCGTCGAACGAGGACAGCGGCATGAAGACCTCGCCCCGCACCTCGAGGACCGCCGGAAGGCTCCTCCCCGTGAGTCGCTCCGGGACGTCCGTGATCGTGCGCACGTTCGCGGTCACGTCTTCGCCCGACTCCCCGTTGCCCCGGGTCGCGGCGCGCACGAGCTTGCCGTCCTCGTACTGCAGCGAGATCGCGAGGCCGTCCAGCTTCGGCTCGCCGACGTACGTGATCGTCTCCGTCACCAGTCGGCCGATCCGCTGTCCCCACGCGACCAGCTCGTCCCGGGAGAACGCGTTGTCGAGCGACATCATCGGCTGGATGTGCCGGACCTCCGAGAACGGAGTCGGCGCCGTGCCGACGCCCGGCCGTTGCGTCGGTGAGTCGGCGGTGACGATCTCCGGGTGCTCGGTCTCGAGCGCGAGGAGCTCGCGCACGAGCGCGTCGTACTCCGCGTCGGAGACTTCGGGTTCGTCCTGACCGAAGTACCGCTCGTTGTGGTAGCGGATCGACTCGCGCAACGTCTCCGCGCGCTCGACGATCTCTTTGGATACCACCATGCCGTCGAGCCTACCGACGGGGTGAGACAGACAGAATCCGGAGCGCTACGCGCCGATGGTGAGTCGAGCCGCGACGGATTGGTCGCCGACGCGCCCGGCGATGTCCGCGGCGAGTCGCAGCGCCCGATCGGCCTGCGACACTCCGTGACCGGCGAGCCCGCACGCGGGGGTGATGATCCCGCGGGTGCGCAACCGCACCGGGTCGCAGCCACGACGAGTGAGCTCACACCAGACTCCGGCGAGCCGGCGCCAGAGCGCGTCGGCCGAGTCACCGATGGGACGATCCGTGGGCACTGCGCCCCAGGCGATCCAGCCGTCGGCGTCGACGTGACGTGCGAGCACGTCGGCGTCCGTGATCAACGCGTCGGACACGGGAACGCCGAGGACCAGAGGACCGGCTTCGAACGCGAGCCGCAGGTCACCGTCGCCGCACACGTGGACACCGGTCAGGCACGAGGTTGCCGCGAGGCTCGAGGACAGCAGGTCGACCGCCTGCTCACGCTCGAGCGGCGCGTCGTTGCGACGCCACAGCACGAGCGCGGGCTCGTCCAGGAACAACAGCACCGGAGTGTGCGGCATGCGCGCGGTCAGGAGCGCGTCGAGGGCGCGGACCCAGGCTCGCACCGCTTCACCCGCGCGCCGGAACGCCAGTGACGTCGGCAGCCCGGCCTCCGCCAACGCGACGCCCAGTGTCAGCGGGCCGACGATCTGGACCTTGATGCGGGGCGGCACCGGATCGCACGCAGCGGCAGCGAGGAACGCAAACAATCCCGCGTGCGCGGACGCGACGAAGGCGGGCGCGATGGGATCCGTCACGCGATCGCGATCGATGGACAGCGCGCCGTCGAAGCCGACCGTGACTTCAGGCAGGGCGTCGGCCCACTGGGCGATCAAACCCTCGCGAGGATTGAGGCCGGGAAGCTGCGGAACCGCAGGGAGTGTCGGGTGCACGCGCAACGACAGCGCGGCCGCTGCGTGTGCATCGCTGTGCGGCAAGCTGCCGATCCCGGTCGCGAGCCCGGGTTCGAGAGCGCCAGCGTGCGGACTCGTCAGCATGAGGTTCGTAGTATAGGAACGCGGGTTGCTCGAACTTCGAAGCCACCGCGCATCGATGATGTGAACATCCTGTTGCTCCGCGTCGCGTGGGTCACGCTTCCCGTCACTGCTGGTTCACTCGCGGGCGAGGTGTTGCGTGCATGGCCCTCTCCGACCCGCACCACCGCCGAGGTGCTGCTGTGGGCCGCGTGGTTGGTGGTGCTGATGGCACTCCTCGCGCCGCGTCCGATCGGCCTCACGACCGCGCGCACCGGTGCACCGCTGGCACTCACCGCGACGGTTCTCGCGGTGACCACTGATCGCGCCTCTGCCCTCGCATCCATTGCTGCCCTCGCCGCGACGACACTCTGTGCCGTGCTCGTTGCGACCCCGTCTCTCGCGCGTTCCTGTGCGCAAGGAGCAGCATACGGCGACGAGGAGCGCTTCCCTCTGAAAGTGCCTCCCGCGTTGTTCCTCGGGGTCCTGCCACTTGCAGTGCTCGCCGTGGGCACCGGGATCGCGGCCGGTCCGTTGCTGCTCGCCGACGGCTCCGTCGGGCTCGGGGTCGTGGCGCTCCTCCTCGGCTGGCCGATCGCGGCGGTGCTGCTGCGCTCGCTCCATCTGCTGTCACGCCGATGGGCAGTTCTGGTGCCGGCCGGCCTCGTCGTCGCCGACCCGATGACCCTCACGGACCCGGTGCTGTTCATCCGCGAGCACATCGTCGGGCTCGGTCCCGCGGATCCGAGGATCCGTCCGCCCGAGGACGCAACCGACCTCCGGCTCGGTGCCGCGCACGGCTCCCTGGCCCTGCTCCTCGACGAGGACGCCGACATCTACCGGCGCGCCCGCGGCCGAGGGCAGGGCGTGCGGACCCACCTCCTCTTCATTGCACCCGTCGCGGCGTCCGAGCTGCTCGAACGAGCGGCCGCCCGTCGGATCGCGGTGCGGGTCGAGACGTCCTAGACCGCGATTCCTCCGCCGAGGAGCACGACGCCGCGGTAGAGCGCCACGACCTGACCGGGCGCGACCCGCGGTTGGGGTGATGCGCACACGACCCGGTCACCCCGCCAGCGTCCGACGAACGGCTCACCGTGCGCACGCACCTGCACCGAGACCTGCTCGTCCGGCCCGGGCTCGGTGGTGAACAACGCGTCGCGCAGCACCACCTCGGCGCGGAGCAAGTCCGCGCGGTCTCCGACCGTCACCGTACGTGACGCGGCATCGACGTCGACGACGAACTTGCGCTCCCCCAACGCGACACCGAGCCCGCGGCGCTGTCCGACCGTGAACGACTGCACGCCCGAGTGCCAGCCGACGTTGGTGCCGTCGATCTTCACCAACGGTCCGGGTGCACGTCCGAGGCGCGACTCGAGAAAGCTCGCCTTCGCGCCCTTGGTGATGAAGCAGACGTCCATGCTCTCGCGCTTCTCGGCCGTCCGGAGCTCGAGGCGACGCGCGTGCTCGCGCACTTCGGTCTTGGTCAGCGCTCCGACCGGGAGCCGCACGCGCGCGAGCACGTCACGACCGAGCATGTAGAGGACGTAGGACTGGTCCTTGGCCTGATCGGCGCCGCGCATGAGGACGGGCCGTCCGTCGCTTTCGTGGCCGACGCGCGCGTGGTGCCCGGTGGCGATCGCGTCGAAGCCCATGGCACGAGCGCGGTCCAGGAGGCGCCCGAACTTCATCGTGCGGTTGCACTCGACGCACGGGTTCGGCGTCTCCCCGGCCGCGTACGCATCGGTATACGGCGTGACGACGTTCTCCTCGAAGTCGTCGGTGAAGTTGAAGACGTAGTGCGGGATGCCGAGCTGCGCGGCAACACGCCGCGCGTCCTCCACGTCCGCGACGCTGCAGCAGCCGGAGTCCGACTCTCCGCCCCACAGCTTGAGCGTCACTCCCGTGACGTCGTGACCGGCCTCGAGCAGCAGCGCGGCCGCGACCGAGGAGTCCACCCCGCCGCTCATGGCGACGAGGACGCGCTCGCTCATACCGCGACCGCCGATCGCAGGCGCGCGACCGCGCGGGGGATCTCGTCGAGCGCGGTGGCAACATCCGAGTTCGTCGACGCGTACCCCAGGCTCAACCGGACCGACGCGAGCGCGTCGGCGCGTGAGAGGCCCATGGCCGCAAGCACGTGGGAGGGCTCGCTGGCGCCGGAGGAGCAGGACGATCCCGCGGCCGCGTACACACCCGCGGCATCCAGCGTCAGCAACAGCGCCTCGGACTCGACCCCGGGGATTGCCACGTGGCAGCTCCCGGCAACCTTGTGCTCCGGATCGCCGTTGAAGAAGACGGAGGGCACCGTCTCGGCCAGCCCCCGGACGAGACGGTCGCGCAGCACGAGCACCCGCTCCACCTCGGTCGTGCGGCGCTCGTGGGTGATCCGGAGGGCGGTGGCCAGCGCGACCGCGCCGGCGACGTTGACCGTGCCGGCCCGGAGACCCCGCTCCTGCCCACCGCCTTCGATCTCGGGCTCGATGGTGACGCCGTCGCGGACGACCAGCACGCCGACCCCCTTCGGCCCGCCGAACTTGTGGCCCGAGATCGCGACGAGATCGAAGTCGGCGACCCACTCGGCGACATCCAGCCACGGCACGGCCTGCACCGCATCGGTATGAAGGAGCGCCCGGGGCGCGCGGGCACGCACCCGTGCCGCCACCTCGGGCAGCGGCTGGATCGTGCCCACCTCGTTGTTCACGAGCATCACCGAGACGACGGCGGTGCGCTCGTCGAGCACGGCGTCGAGCTGGTCGAGGTCGATCACCCCGCCGCGGTCCACGCCGACCTCGGCGACCCGGCAGCCCTCGGTCCCCAGCCGCGCGGCCGCGGCCAGGACCCCCTTGTGCTCGATGACGGAAGTCACAATTCCGTCCCGGCCCGCGCTCCGCTGAGCTCGCGCCCCGCCCTTCACCGCGAGGTTGTCCGCTTCCGTGCCACCACCCGTGAACACGACCTCACCGGGCGCGCATCCGAGGATGCCCGCGACCTCCTCGCGGGCTTCTTCCAGTGCCGTCTTGGCGGCCCGCGCGACCGCGTGACCACCTGAGGGGTTCCCCGGATGGTCCGAGAGGAACGGCAGCATCGCCGCGACCGCCTCCGGTCGCATGGGCGTGCTCGCTGCGTGGTCGAGGTACGCCGGCACGAACGAAGTCTAGGGGCGAGGAATAACTGTCCCACCCTCCGGCGATACTCATGATGTGACCACACAGCTTCTCCTCCTCGACGGCGGCCAACGCACACGCCACCTCGATGCCCGTACCCGCCAGGCCGGGCGCAAGGGCATCGAAGAGGCGCGTCGTCGGCTCGCCGAGGTGCAGCCGCCACAGCCGATCGAGATCGGTCGCGTGCTGTCCCGCGCCAGCTGACGCACCCGCCGTCGAGTCCCTCGGGACCGGCCACGGGCGGGATGACCGCGCCGGTCGGTAGCGTGGGCGGCGCAGGGAGTCGGTGAGCAGAGAGGGCGGTCACGATGCGCATCGAGTCGTCGGTCACGTCGATCTCGTGGATCCCGTCAGAAGCGATCATCGGGATGACCAAGCTGCCGTTCGCGTTCGGGGTCGCCCACTACGACGAGCCGCCACCGGACGAGATCGACGACCTCGGAGCGCTCCAGGCCGCCGACCGGTTCCGGTTCGCGAACGAGCTGCGGGCCTGGATCGACGTGGTCGACGGGCAGATCGTGGACTACGGCTACTCGGGCGGCGGCCGGATCGGGTCGACCACGCTCAAGCTCGGCGCGCACGACATGACGCTCGCGGCCACGGCGCTCGCCGACCTGCGCCC
>JADGON010000456.1 GCA_017882945.1 Acidimicrobiia bacterium
CGGCGGCGGCGGCGGGGAGACCGGGGGAACGCTCGGGGGCGGCGCGACGGGTGGCGGCACCGTGGTCGGTGCGGGCGGCGCGATGGCGGTGCTCGAGATCACCTGCGACGGAGTGCCACCGAACACGTAGACCGGGTCGCCCACGTGCACCAGCGTGTGGAAGTACTCCGCGATGTGCATCGGGATGCGCGTGCAGCCGTGTGAGGCCGGCGACGTCGGCACCGAGTCGTAGCCGTGCACCGCGATGCCCCCGTTGAAGTAGAAGGGGTTGTACAGCTGGCCCAGGGGTGACTTGTCCCACCCGTTGACGAAGCGCTGGTACGTGAACCGCCCGGACGGTGTGTTGGCGTACTCGCAGATGTGGCGGGTCGGGTTCACCCGCGGCGTGTTGTAGCAGTAGCGCTGCCCGGAGCCACTCGACGTCGTGGTGATCAGCCGCACCTGGTAGTTCTCGTAGAGCGTGATCACCTGCTTGGTGATGTCGATCTCGGTGCGGTTCGCCTCACCGGTGGGCTGCAGCGGAGCGGGGT
Source organism: Acidimicrobiia bacterium (assembly GCA_017882945.1). Taxonomy (GTDB): domain Bacteria; phylum Actinomycetota; class Acidimicrobiia; order IMCC26256; family JAENVU01; genus Chersky-806. Next base: position 531 of record JADGON010000456.1, read on the forward strand.
ACTGGAAGTTCGCCAGCGCGAGGGCTTCAGCGGGGCCGATGCTTCCGGTGCGCGGCGCGCCGATGATCTTCTGCAGCGCCTCGACCGCGTAGGTCATCGCGCCGCCGTACTTCCCGTCGACGGCACCCGGATCGAAGTGGATGTCGACGAACCGCTGCTGGTACGCCTTGACGATGTCACCGCTCGCCCCCGGCCCCATGGTCCCGCCCGGGATCGGTGGGAGCATCGCCGGCTTCGGCTGCACCAGCCCGGGCCGGGTCGTGGTCGTGCTCACGGCGATCGTGGTGGTCGTGCTGGGGTGGTCGGCGACGCCCCGCGCGCTGCGCAGGTCGGCGGAGGCCGACGACGGCGAATCCGAGCGCGCCAGCGCGTAGGCGACTCCGGCGATGGCGATCAGCCCGACCACCGCCCCGACGGTCACCCAGATCCACGGACGCGCGAGCTTCTTCAGGGGTGTCCGGCCTTCTCGTACGGGGGCTCCAGGAGGCGCGATCGTATCGACGACACGGTTCCTGCGGGGGTCGCGAGTCTAACTTGACCGTTGGGTCAAGAGCAGTATCGTTCGAGCCCGTGCGCTGCTTCGCATTCCATCTGATGCCGTACATCGGGTTGGACCCGGCCTACGAGGGCCCCGCGTGGGTGACGGTGCCGAACTCGCTGTACGACCCCGGGGTCGGTCACCAGCTCTACAACCGCTACCTCGATGAGCTGATCTACGCCGAGGAGCTGGGCTTCGACGGCGTCTGCGTGAACGAGCACCACCAGAACGCGTACGGCAACATGCCCTCGCCCAACCTGATCGCGTCGATCCTTGCCCGCCAGACGTCGCGCCTGAAGATCGCGGTCGTCGGCAACGCGCTGCCGCTCTACGACCCGCCGACGCGTGTCGCCGAGGAGTTCGCCATGATCGACGTGATCAGCGGCGGCCGGCTCATCGCAGGGATGGTCGTCGGCGGCGGGCCTGAGTACTACTCGTTCTCGGTCAACCCGTCCTACGCGCGTGAACGGTTCCGGGAGGCCCACGATCTGATCAAGAAGGCGTGGACCGAGCCGGGTCCGTTCGAGTGGGTGGGCAAGCACTTCCGGATCCGCTACGTGAACCCGTGGCCCCGACCGATCCAGCAGCCGCATCCGGAGATCTGGATCCCGGGCGCCGGATCGCTCGAGACGTTCGAGTTCGTCGCCCGCAACCGCTACTCCTACATGGGCATCCCGTACTTCCGGTTCGACGTGTTCGAGCGCTACTTCTCGATGTTTCGCGACGCGTGCGAGGCCGAGGGCTACACCGCCGACCCGCTCCAGGCCGGTTGGCTCGTGCCGATCTACGTCGCCGAGACGGACGAGCAGGCCCGCAAGGAGTACGAGGAACACCTCTGGTACTTCGTGAAGCGGTTGCTGCCGGGGATCACGATCCAGCCTCCCGGCTACACCTCCGCCCGGTCGCTCGCCAGCATCCTCAAGGCGTCCGGCACGTTCATGCTCAACGTGGAGACCTGGGAGGAGATCATCGAAGGTCGCTACGCGATCGTCGGATCTCCCGAGACCGTCGCCGATACGCTCGTCGACAGCCTCAGCCGGCTCGGCACCGGGAACCTACTCGGCCTCTTCCAGCTCGGCAGCCTGCCGCACGATCTGACCACCAGGAACATGCAGCTCTTCGCGGACAAGGTGATGCCCCGCCTGCGCGCGGAGTTCCCCGAAGGTGGTCCGGTGTACCGCCCGCCCGTCGGAGTCGCCTGATGGTGGCGTTCACCGAGGAGCTCGTCGACGCGCCGGTCGGCAAGATCCAGCTCTGGCGCGGGGGCAGCGGTCCGCAGCTCGTGTACCTCCACTCGGCCGGCGGCGAGAACGTGAACCCCGCGCTCGAACAGCTCGCCGAGTCTTTCGAGGTGCTGGTCCCGATCTTCCCCGGGTTCGCCGAGTCCGAAGGGATCGAGGAGATCGACGGCATGGAGGATGCGGTCTTCCACCTCCTCGACCTCTGGGAGATCCTCGGACTCGACGCCCCGCCGATCCTCGGTCTCTCGCTCGGCGGCTGGCTCGCGCTCGAGCTGGCGACGCGGTACCCCGAGCGGGTCTCCAAGATGGTGCTGGTCAACCCGGTGGGGTTGCACCTCGACGAGGCGCCCATCGCGGAGATGTTCGGGCGGACCCCGGGTGAGCTCGCCGACATGCTCTTCGCCGACCAGAGCTACCCGCTGGCCGCGGCCATGCACGAGATGGACGCGTTCGCCGGCGACGTCGGCAAGGAGACCGAGATCCCGCTCGAGTTCGTCCTGCCGATGTGGAAGGCCCTCGGCGCGACGGCCCGGCTCGGCTGGGACCCGTACCTGCACAATCCGAAGCTGCGCGGCCGCCTCCGCCGCATCACCGCACCGACGCTCATCGTCGCCGGCGCACAAGACGGTCTCGTTCCGCTCGTCTACGCGGAGACGTTCGCCGCCGAGATCCCGGGTGCGCGCCTCGAAGTCATCGAAGGTGCCGCGCACTGGTTGCCGTTCGAGAAGCCGGATGAGCTGAGCGCGCTCGTTCAAGCCTTCCTGGCGTAGAAAGCCCGGGAAGCCGACGACTTTGCTACCCGGTCGGCTGACTCTCTTCCTCGAGCAGCTGCTCCAGTGCATCCGGGGTGCCCGGGATGGCGAGGCGCAGATCGAGGAGGAAGTCGAGGACTTCGGCGCCCGAGACGAGATCACGGCTGCCGAAGCGCTCGAGCGCTGCGTCGATCATGCTGGTGAGTGCGATCTGGTCGGCCATGGGGTTCCTCCCGTTGGGCGTAGTGATCAACCTACCTTGCGGGCGTTCCATGCCCGTGTCAGGAAGGTTTCTTCCCTGAGAAGTCTTTCGGCACACCAGCACGCGAATGTAGGTACTCCGACCTACGACGGGACCGAGACTTCGTCGAGACCCTGCTGGAGGGTGTTCCACGCCAAGGTCGCGCACTTGATCCGAACGGGGAACTTCACCACTCCCTGCAGTGCCTCGAGGTCACCGAGAGCGACCCCGTCGAGCTCGGCCTGCAGGTCAGCGCCATCGGACTCGCCTTCGAGCTTCGACTCGTGGATCGACATGAGCGCCTTGAACGCGCTGATCAGCTGGCGCGCTTCGGCCAACGTCTTGCCCTTGACCGCGGCGCTCATCATCGATGTTGAGGCCTGGCTGATCGAACAACCCTGGCCCCCGATCTTCACGTCGACCACCTTGTCGCCCTCGACCACGAGGTAGAGGACGACCTCGTCGCCGCACAGCGGGTTGAACCCCTCGGACTTGTGGGCGGGAGGCGTCGGGAGCTCACCTCGGTTCCGCGGCGAGCGGTAGTGATCCAGGATGATCTCGCGATAGAGGTCTTCGAGTCCGGGCACGGTGTCCGATCCTTAGGGTGCGAAGAACTTCTCGGCTTTGGCCAGAGCCTCGACGAGCGCGTCGGCGTCGGCCTGGTCGTTGTAGACGTAGAACGAGGCGCGGGTCGTGGCGGGAACCCCCAGTACGCGCATCAGAGGCTTGGCGCAATGGTGCCCCGCCCGGACGCACACCGCGTCCTCGTCGAGCACCTGCGAGATGTCGTGGGCGTGGATGCCCTCGAACAGGAACGAGATGGCCCCGCCCCGCACCGCGACGTCTCGCGGTCCGTAGATCGTGATCTTCTCCCCGAGCCGGTCGTCGAGCGCGTCGAGGGTGTACCGGGTGAGCTCGACCTCGTGGCTGCGCACGTCGTCCATCCCGAGCGCCTCGAGGTACTCGACGGCCGCGCCGAACCCGATGGCCTCGGCGATCGCCGGGGTTCCGGCCTCGAACTTCCACGGCACGTCGTTCGTGGTGAACCCGTCCTTGCGGACGTCGCGGATCATCTCGCCACCACCCAGGAACGGCGGCATCGCCTCGAGCAGCTCGCGGCGGGCCCACAACGCGCCGATGCCCGATGGGCCGAGCATCTTGTGGGCGGTGATCGCCACGAAGTCGGCGTCCCAGTCCTGGACGTCGATCGAGAGGTGCGGTGCCGCCTGGCTCGCGTCGACCAGCACCAGCGCGCCGGCCGCGTGGGCCGCGCGGGCGAGTGGACCGATGTCGTTGATCGTGCCGAGCACGTTGGACATCGCGGTGATCGCGAGCAGCTTCGCCCCGCGCAGCAGCTCGCCGATCGACGTGAGATCGAGGCGGAAGTCCGCAGTGAGGGGGATCCAGCGCAGCACGATCCCGCGCTCCTCGGCCAGCATCAGCCAGGGGACGATGTTGGCGTGGTGCTCCATCTCGCTGAGCACGACGACGTCACCCTCGTGCAGGTTGGTCCGGCCCCAGGTGTACGCGACGAGGTTGATCGCCTCGGTCGCGTTGCGGACGAAGACGATCTCTTCGGTCTGGCGTGCCTTGATGAAGCGCGCGACCTTCGCCCGCGCGGCCTCGTAGGCCTGCGTGGATTCGTCGGCGATCGTGTAGACGCCGCGATGCACGTTGGCGTAGGAGGTGCGGTACAGGTGATCCATCGCGTCGAGCACCGCGGTGGGCTTCTCCGAGCTCGACGCGCTGTCGAGGTACACGAGCCGCTTGTCGTGCACCTTGCGCTCGAGGATCGGGAAGTCGAGCTTGATCTTGGCGACGTCGAGGCTCATCAGGCCGCCTTCCGGAACGCGTCAAAGCCTTCCGTCTCGACCCGCCGCGCGAGCTCCGGTCCGCCGGACTCGACGATCTTGCCGTCGAGCAGGATGTGCACGAAGTCCGGTGTGAGGTGCTCGAGGATGCGCTGGTAGTGCGTGATCAGGAGGATGCCGAGCTCCGGCCGGTCCTTGCGCACCTCGTGGATGCCGTGTGCGACGACTCGGAGCGCGTCGATGTCCAGGCCGGAGTCCGTCTCGTCGAGCACCGCGAAGTCCGGTTCCATGAGGGCCATCTGCAAGATCTCGTTGCGCTTCTTCTCGCCGCCGGAGAAGCCCTCGTTGAGGTAGCGCTCCGTGAAGCGCTCGTCCATGCCGAGGCGCTTCATCCAGTCGATCAGCGCGAGGCGCACCTCGAGCACGGAGAGGTCCGGGATCCCCTTGCGAATCGACATGGCCTGGCGCAGGAAGTTGAAGACGCTGACCCCCGGGATCTCCTCGGGGTGCTGGAAGCCCAGGAAGAGGCCCCGCGCCGCGCGGTCCTCGGTGGGCAGCGCGGTGACGTCCTCGCCCTTGAAGAGGATCCGGCCGCGGGTGACCTTGTAGGCGGGATTCGCGAGCAGCGTGTTGGCCAGCGTCGACTTGCCGGATCCGTTCGGGCCCATGAGCGCGTGGACCTCCCCGGCGCGGGCCGAGAGCGAGAGGCCGTTCAGGATCGGGTTGCCGTCGGCGGCGACGACGAGGTCGTCGATCTGGAGCAGAGCTGGGGCGTCGGTCACAGCCTCCATTGTAATTGCACTATCCCCGTAGTGGAAACTCAGGAACCGTGAGATTCTCCACGGTTTCCGCCGGTTTGCTGAGAGAGAGGGCAAAATCTCCGGTGGGGTCGGTCCACCAGTGGGTCAGCTCGAGGCCGGCCGCCGCCAGCTCGGCTTCGATCCCGGCGCGGCGGAACTTGGCGGAGATCTCGGTGCGCATCTCCTCGCCGGCGGCGAACTCGACGATGAGGTCGAGCTCGGGGACCTTGACGGATTGGTCCGTGGCGGAGTGCAGCCACATCTCGATCCACTCGTCCGCTGCGTTCCAGCGGGCGACGTGAGCGAAGGAGTCGGCGTCGAAGTCGGCGCCGAGCTCCCGGTTGAGGACCAGCAGGACGTTGCGATTGAACGCGGCGGTCACCCCGGTGGCGTCGTCGTAGGCGGCGACAAGCCGGTCGACGTCCTTCACCAGGTCGGTGCCGAGCAGGAACGTGTCGCCGGGCTCGAGGCCGGCTGCGACCGCGGCGAGGAACTCGGCGCGGGTTGCAGGTGGCAGGTTGCCGATGGTCCCGCCGAGGAATGCGATCAGCCGGCGGCCACCGCGAGGGAGCCGGTCGAGGTGGCGTTCGAAGTCGCCGACTACGGCGTGCACGTCGATGCCCGGGTGCTCCTCGGCGATTGCAGCGGCAGCATCGCGCAGCGTCATCTCGCTCACGTCGAACGGCACGAAGCGCTGGAGCTGCCCGGTGCGCTCCAGCGCGTCGAGCAGCAGCCGCGTCTTCTCCGACGTTCCCGACCCCAGCTCGATCAACGTGTCCGCGCCACTCGCTGTCGCGATCGCATCCGCGCGCTCGTCGAGGATGGCCCGTTCGGCGCGCGTCGGGTAGTACTCCTCGAGGCGCGTGATCTCGTCGAAGAGCTGGGAGCCGCGGTCGTCGTAGAACCACTTCGGCGGCAGATCCTTCGGCGCCGAAGTGAGTCCGCGACGCGCGTCTGCGGCCAGCGCGTCGTGGAGATCGGCGGCGGCGAGATGCACGTCGACTCGGACGGTCATGGCGGTCCCTCCCGGGGAGTCAGGTCTCCGATCGGCGTGACCCGATCGTTCTCGACGAGCGAGCCGTTGTCGATCTCGATCCACGACTCGTCGTCGTCGAGGGGCTCGGATGCCACGGTCACGGCCCCGTCGTGGCGTAGGAAGAGCGAGTTCCCGAGTGCCGTGGCTGCGATCTCACGACCATTGGTGAGCAGCAGGTTGAGCGCGCCGTCGCTCTCGGCGCGGACCCGCTGCGCAACCTCGACGAGGGCTGCGCCGGCGGTGGCACCCGCGTCGAGGCGGTCGAGCACCAACGCGAACAGGACCTCGGAGTCAGTGTCGCCCTCGATCCCGGCGGCGCGGGCTGCGGTCAGCTCGGAGCGAAGCTGATCACCGAACCCGTCGCGGAAGCCCGCGACGTAGCCGTTGAGCGAGAACAGCCAGTGCTGGGCGGCAAACGGCGCGGAGTTGTACACGTGTTGCTCCGACCCGGTTGATGCGTACCGTGCGGCCGCGAGCACCGTCGTCGCGCGCTGCATCCCGGGGAAGCTCGCGTCCTCCCACATGCGGGTTGCGGCTCGGTAGCGCTCGTGCTCGACGCCCGAATCACCGGCGTCGCTCCACCCGACACCCCACCCGTCGGGGTTGTCGGGGCCGGCGGTCTGGAAGCGCGGGGCCCGGGCCTGGTGTACGAGCGCGTGCGGCGCGTCGAAGAGCAGCGAGCGGAGCGCGACAGGAGGGCCAAGGTACGCGAGGTGACGGCACATGCGTGGGGCTCAGACGTCGGTCGCGCAGCGAAAGCCGGCGAAGATCTGACGGCGGATCGGCAGGTCCCAGTTGCGGAACGTCACGCTGCACGTGCTGGGGTGCGCGGCCCACGACCCGCCCCGCAGCACCTTGTATTCCGTGGCGCCGGGCTCGAAGAACACCTCCGAGTACTCGCGGTAGGGGAACGACCGGAACCCCGGGTACGCCGCGAAGTCGCTCGCGGTCCATTCCCAGACGCCTCCGATCAGGTCGAACGCGCCCCAGGAGCTGGCACCGGCCGGGTGCGCGCCCACCTCGTCCGGGCCGAAGCGCCGACCGGGCCGGAAGAGACCACCGTCGCCGGTCGCGCCGTGCGCCGCCTTCTCCCACTCGCTCTCCGTCGGCAGCCGGGCGCCGCGCCAGCGCGCGTATGCATCCGCTTCGTACCAGCAGACGTGCTGGACGGGCTCGCGCGCGGGCAGCGGTTCGACTCGGCCGAACCGGCGCCGGGTCCATCCGCCGTCCGAGCGGATCCAGAACTGGGGGTGAACGAGACCGGCTTCGGTGCGCCACGCCCAGCCCGCGTCGGACCAGTGGCTCTCGTCGTCGTAGCCGCCGGCGTCGACGAACTCGACGTAGGCCTCGTTGGTCACCGGAGTCGTGTCGATGCGGAAGGCCGGTAGCTCGACGACGTGCGCCGGGCGCTCGTTGTCGTAGGCCCACGGGTCGCTGGACGTCCCCATCTCGAACGGCCCACCGTCGACGAGCACGGTGGGGGAGAGGACGCCCGGATCTGCGCCCGCTGCGGCGCGTCCTTCGCCGGCATCGGGGTGCGCATACCCCTCGGCGAGCTGCACCGTCGCGAGCATCGTCTCGTCGTGCTGGTGCTCGTGGCGGACCACCATCCCGTAGACGAAGCCGTCTGCGAGCAATGGATCGTCGGGGTCGAGCGAGCTGACGGCGAGGACGTCGAGCGCGCGCTTTCGGACGTCCGCGACGAAGTCACGCGCCTCGGAGGGCCCGAGGATGTCCAGGGTCGGACGCTCCGCGCGGGGATGCCGGAATGCGTCGTAGATGTCGTCGAACCGTGGATCGGTCGGGTCGCCCGCGCCGATCTCGCGCAGCAGCCAGAGCTCCTCGTAGTGACCGATGTGCGCAAGGTCCCAGACGAGCGGCGACATCAGCGGCGAGTGCTGCGCGATCAGGAGCGGATCGGGGATCGGCTCGAGCAATGCCAGCGTGCGCTCGCGCGCCGCGATCAGCTCGCTGGCAATCTGATCCCTGAGCACCGACACGGTCCGGGTCTCGTCTACCAGCCCCGCGCGATCCACTCGTCGAGGTGGGGGCGCTCGGTGCCGATCGTGGTGTCGAGGCCGTGCCCGGGCAGGACGAGGGTCTCTTCGGGGAGGGTGAAGAGCCGACGGTCGATCGATTCGATGATCTGGTCGAAGGACGCGTTCTCGAACTTCGTGTTGCCGGGACCGCCGGGGAACAGCGTGTCGCCACTGAACACGACCGGGTGACCCTCCAGCCGGAAGCAGGTCGACCCGGGCGTATGACCCGGGGTGTGGATCATCTCGAGTCGGAGATCGCCGACCTCGATGACGTCCTCGTCCGGGAGGATGAAGTCGTAGGAGGGCAGCATCGACGCGTCCTCCGGTGCGATGCCCACGTCGATGCCGGCGTTGCGGACCGCGGTGACCGCCTGGATGTGGTCGAAGTGACCGTGGGTGGTGAGGACCCGGCGGACGCCGGTCGCCTTGCAGACCTCGAGCAGCAGCTCGTGCTCGTTGGCCGCGTCCACGAGGACCGCATCGCCGGTGTGCTTGGAGCGGAGGATGAACACGTTGTTCTCGTAGGGACCCACGACGATCTTGTCGATCCGCACGTCCTCGGTCTCGTAGTGGGCGGGGCGGGAGGTGGTGGTGGGCACGGGATCAGGCTATCGGCCCTCGCCCGGATGCTCCCCGGCGGGATGGAAACTGGACCGGTCGGTCAAGTACGGTCGACCCGGCCCTATGGACTTCCGCGACACTCCCTCCGAGGCAGCATTCCGCGACGAAGTGCGTACCTGGCTGTCCGAGCACCTCGTGGGGGAGTTCGCCGAGATCGGGCCCGGCGGCGGTCCGGCCGACGAGTCCGGCTACGACGTGCGCATCGAGTGGGAGCGCCTGCTGGGGAAGGACCGCTGGGTCGGGCTGTCCTGGCCGAAGGAGTACGGCGGCCGCGATGCCGGCATCGTCGAGCAGGTGATCTTCAACGAGGAGTACGCCAAAGCGGGTGCGCCGGCGCGGATCAGCTTCTTCGGTGAGGGTCTCTTCGCCCCCACGCTCATCGCGTACGGCACCGAGGAGCAGAAGCAGCGCTTCCTGCCCAAGATCCAGGCCGTCGAAGAGCTGTGGTGCCAGGGCTACTCCGAGCCGAACGCGGGATCCGACCTGTCGAACGTCCAGACCCGTGCGGTGCTCGACGGCGACGAGTGGGTCGTCAACGGCCAGAAGGTGTGGACCACGCTCGCGCACCGGGCCGACTGGTGCTTCTGCATCTGTCGCACCGACCCCGACGCGCCCGCGCACAAGGGACTCTCGTACGTCCTGATCCCGATGCACCAACCGGGGATCACCGTGGCGCCGATCCATCAGATGACGGGGACGGCCGAGTTCAACGAGGTGTTCTTCGACG
>JADGON010000116.1 GCA_017882945.1 Acidimicrobiia bacterium
AGGGACGTCCCGCGAGCTAGGGACGGCCCGACGCAGGTCAGCGTCGGAGGCCCAACGGGTCTCGATCGCGTCTACACCTAGAGGGCGACGTCGCCGCCGTCGACGAGCAGCGTGCTGCCGGTCATGAACAGCGCGAGGTCGCTCGCGCAGAAGAGCGCGACCCGTGCGACATCGTCGGGAACCCCGATCCGGCCCAGCGGAAGCCGCGCGGCGTAGCTGTCGAGGAGGTCGCCCAGGCCTGCCGCCCGGAACGCCTCTTGGCCCGCGGCGATACCGGGCGTGTCGATCAACGTCGGCGCGATGGCGAGAACCCGGATGCCATGAGGTCCGAGCTCGACCGCGAGGCTCTTCGTGAGCCCGAGGATCGCGTGCTTGGACGAGACGTAGTGAGCGACGCCGGGACCTCCGGCTTTGAACCCGGCGGTCGACGCTACGTTCAAGATGACGCCGCCGTGCCCGGCACCCACCATCCGGGCGGCGGCTTCGCGCGCGCCGATGAACGAGCCCCGCAGATTGATGTCGAGGACCCGATCCCAGTCGTCATCGGACATCTCCAGGACAGGAACGCTGGGATAGATCCCCGCGTTGTTGACCCAGATATCGATTCGCCCGAACTCCTGGACCGCACGTTCAACGCAGGCGCGGATCGACTCGGCATCGCTCACGTCAAGCGAGGTGCCCTTCACCTGGGCGTCACCGAACTCACGTGCGAGCGCCTGCACGGCTTCGTCCGTGTCGTGAATGTCGCTGATGAGCACCCGGGCTCCGGCCTGCACCATGCGTCGCGCGATCGCGTAGCCGATACCGACGGCTCCACCCGTGACGACCGCGACACGCCCGCCAAGCGACATGAGCTCCGCCAGCGATTCGTCCTTCACATCTGGAACACCCACGAGCACCCCTCTGGTTGATGGAACCGTGCAGCCTTGAGTATGCGCTCTGCGACATCACCGACCGCAGGGCCAAAGGACCCTTCACCCGCGGCTCGACGATCGGTCAGTCGAGGCCGAGCCGGCGCGCCGCGGCCCCGGCCTCGGTCCGGTTGCTGACGCCGAGCTTCATCAGCAGGTTCGAGACGTGGGCGCTCGCCGTCTTGGTCGAGATGAACAGGGTCTCGGCGATCTGGCGGTTGGTGCGGCCCGCCGCGAGGAGGCGGAGCACCTCGACCTCCCGCCCGGTGAGACCCAGCTGGTCGGCCACGCCGGGGATCGACGGCTCGAGGAACGCGATGTCGAGCCGGCCTCGACGGGCGAGGTCGGCGACCCCGTCGCGCGCCCACTGCCAACCGACGGCGTCTGCGATCTGGTACGCCTCGCGCGCTGCCTCGGCTGCCTCGGCCGCACCGGCACGACCCCCGGCGGTGAGCCGGAGCTCGGACTCCCGCCACCGCGCGTAGGCAACCCGGGGCAAGAGGCCGAGCTCGAGCCACGCATCGGCCAGCGCGGCCCACTCGTCCGCATCGCCGTTCCCTTCGACTCGCGCGAGCTCGGCCGCCACCTGCCGGGCGACGACTGCGAGATCGCCGGGCGTCCGCTTTCCCCAGCGTTCTGCTTCGACCCATTCGCGGAAGCGAGCTTCCAGCTCACGCGCATCGCGGTGTGCCTGCTCGTGCGCTTCCTGGTCGCGCGCTGCTGCCTGCGAGGCCAGCTGAGCCGCCGCGGCCATCCCGTTGAGGTGCAGTGCGCTCGGGCCGGGCGTGTCGGCACACAGCGCGCCGGTGAAGATCGTGCTCGTTCCTCGGCGCGCGCAGTCGATTGCTGTCGCAAGGTCGCCTTCCCACAGTGCGATCTCCACTTCAAGACTCGCCAGCTCGACCTGCCACGGCGCCTCGACGTCTGTCGCAAGCAACGCGCGGAAGCGCTCCAGGTACTGGTGCGCGGCCTCGAAGTCGCCGTGACCGGCCGACAGCTCCGACCACTGACGCGCCGCGCACCACGCATTGGTACCGGTCGGCTCCGCCGCGTCGAGCTCGTGAAGCTGCGCCTCTATCTCGTCCCAACGGCCGAGGCACCACAGCTCGGCCGAGATCGCAGGGCGCAGGCACAAGCTCGCGTCCCGGCTGACGCCGTGCTGGCGGGCCACCTCAAGCCCCTCGACGGCGGCCGCGAGCGAATCCTCGTGGCGGGCCGCGCTGGCCAGGACGGAGGACTCGTTCGTGAAGGCCCGGGTGACATCGTCCCACGCCCGCGCTTCGAGCGCTCGTACGCGAGATGTCCGGAGCTCGGTCAGGCCGGGTTCGGTATCGCCGAGTGCCACGAGCGACACACCCAGGGAGTTGCGGGCGTGGCTCTCGATCGCGGCTTCGCCCGATGCCTGCGCCAGCGTGATTGCCTCTTCGCACGACTCGACCGCGTCGGCGCACCTTCCGGCCAGCATCAGCTGCTGGCCGCGCGTTGCCAGCACGCGTGCGCGCGCCGCGGGATCGGTCGTCGACACCAGCGTGATCGCAGTGTCGACGTGGTGGAGGATCTCCTGAGTGGGGTGCCCGAGGATGCGCAGGTACCGAGCCGATCGCTCGTGCAAGAGCCCGGCCGTCACCGGGTCTGTGGCCTCGTCGACCATGAGCATGGCGGTGCCGGCGAACTCGAGCGCGCGATCGACGCTGCCCGACATCTCGGCCAGCACTGCCGCCCACTGCACGACGTCGACGTGGCGCATCTCGCTCAGACCGGGCGCGCCGGGAACCTGGGCCCACAGCTCCAGCGCGCGCTCGACGTGCGCGAGCGCTTCCGGATAGGCGTACATGCGCTCGGCGTCGCGTGCCGCGTCGAGCATCGCTTTGAACGCGCGCGGGGCGTCGTGAGCGGCGTGCCAGTGGCCGGCCAGCTCTCCGGCAAGTGCAGACGGACCACCGTCGCACCACTCGGGATGCTCGGTGAGCAGCTCCGCGAGCCGAGCGTGAAGCTGGACCCGCTCGCCCGGGAGCAGGTCGTCATACACCGCTTCGCGCACGAGCGCGTGCCGGAATCGGTAGGCCGCGGACCCGTGCTCGATCACGAGCACCTGGTGCTCGGTGGCCTCTCGCAGCCCGTCGGAGAGTGCTCCTTCCGAGGCGTCGCTCAACGCGGCGACGAGTCGGTGATCCGCGCGTCGACCGATCACCGAGATGACGCGCATGAGCCCTTGCGAGCACTCGGAGAGCGCGTCGATGCGCGCCAGCATGATGTCGCGCAGCGTCGCGGGGATCTGGTCGGTCGCGCCGCGTGCAGCGACCAGCTCCTCGGCGAAGAAGGCGTTTCCCTCCGAACGCTCGAACACCATGTCGATCAGGTCGTTGGACGGCTCGCTGCTGAGAATCGAGGCAACCATCTCGCGCAGCTCTTCGCGATCGAAGCGTTCCAGCTCGAAGCGCTGCGCGGCCCCGGAGCGGTCCAGCTCCGCCAGCACCGCGCGCATCGGATGGCGACGATGCAGGTCGTCGGAGCGATAGGTGCCGACGAGCATGACGCGTGCATCACGCAGGTTGCGGGCGAGGTAGACGACGAAGTCGCGGGTCGAATGGTCCGCCCAGTGGAGGTCTTCGAGCACCAGGAGCGTCGCCATCCGGTCACCGAGCCGTTCGAAGACCCGGAGGAGGTGTTCAAACAGCGCGCCGGTGCTCGCGCGCTCGACGCCGCCGTGGCTCTGCAGCTCCGGCACGAGGCGTTCGAGCACATCGCCGGCTGGACCGATCACCGCCTCCAGCGTTGCCGGATCGAGCGACCGCTGGAGCGACCGCAGCGCCTGCACCACGGGACCGAACGGCAGGGCCGGATCGGTGAGGTCCAGGCACGAGCCTGCGAGCACCAGCCCGTCTGCCTCGCGCACGCGCGCGGCCAGCTCGGCCACGAGGCGGGTCTTGCCGACCCCCGCCTC
>JADGON010000117.1 GCA_017882945.1 Acidimicrobiia bacterium
CTTCCTCGGTCAAGGCCGCGGTGGCGCTCTCGGGCGCGAAGATCATCGGCAACGCCGAGAGCGCGGGCGACGCGCCGAGCCTGCTGTTCCACGGAACCGCGGACCCGCTCGTGCCCTACCAGTGGGCAGTCAACACGGTGAACGAAGCCACCGCGGCGGGCATCGTCTCCTACCTCACGACCTATCCGGGCGAGGGCCACGTCCCCTACAACCACCGCGACCAGATCCTCGCCGAGACCACGAACTTCCTGTGGTGGACGCTCGACCTCACGCACGCGTCGACGTAGCCCGCGGTCGCGACCTCGGAGTCGCGCAGCTCAGTGGTGCGAGATGAACCCGTCGCAGGCACCGGTCGTGAGGATGCCGACCGCGGTCGCCGCGCCGCCGACGAGGGTGCTGATGTCGTTGGCGTCGAAGTTGGCGGCACCGGCGGCGACCACCGTGTTCAGCTGGTCCCGGAACGCCAGGAGCTGGGTCTGCTGGGCCGGCGTGAACCGAGCGATGTCGCTGATTGCACCGTCGGTGATGCTCTGCAGCGTCAGCGCGTCATCGAAGGTCGCCAGCGGGTTCGTCGGCGAGAACGTCGGGCGCCCGTCGGCCTGGGTGAGGCTCATCGCGAGCTTGTCGGCGATCTTCACCTGCTGCTCGAGCTTCCAGAAGTCGACGACGGAGACCTCGTCCTGGGCGGTGTGGTAGCAGGGGCCGGTCGAGTCGCTGAAGAAGACGTTCGGCACCCCCACGGCGGTGAAGTTGACGTAGTCGCTGCGGCCCTGGCCGAAGATCGAGCTGACCAGCCGGGTCTGCAGCGGCCCGGTGCCGATCGCGTTCTTGACGAGCGTGGTGAGCCCCGCGCCACCGGACTCCGCCCCCACCGCGAAGCTCGTGTTCTGCAGGCTGGGCAGGAGGTTGGCGCCCTGGATGTCGAAGTTGATGTACGCGACGGTCTTGGCCAGCGGCACCAGCGGGTGGTCCGTGTAGTACTTCGAGCCGAGCAGCCCGTCTTCCTCACGATCCCAGAGCGCCAGGATGACCGTGCGGCGCGGCGGGCCGTCCGCCTTGATCATGCCGGCGATCGAGAGCAGCGCCGCGACGCCCGCGCCGTTGTCCGTCGCGCCGTTGCAGATGTGGTCCGCGTCGTTCGAGGTCCGGCAGTTGATTCCGAGGTGGTCGTAGTGCGCGCCGATGATCACGTACTCGTCGGCCTTGTCGGTGCCCGGGATCTTGGCGAGGATGTTGGTTCCCGCGTCGAACGGCTGCTTGAACGCGTCGTCCCCCGTGCGTGACGAGTCGAGCCCGACCGCGACCGGCTTGAGCCGGTAGATGAGGTAGTTCTGGGCGCCCACCGAGCCCGGAGTGTCGTTCTGGCGACCCTGCATGGCGTCGCTCGAGATCACGGTGTCGTCGATCACGAGCGTCGAGCACGAGGTTGCGAAGAGCACCGCCAGAATGACGATGCCCACGAGCCCCGCCCGGTTGCCTCGCCTAGGTCCGAACCTCATCGTTTCCCCCCGTCGAGTCCTGACGGGCCGAGTCTCGCGCGCCACGCTCCGTGAACCTCGAGCATGGCGTCGGGCCCGGTTCAGGCGAACACGGGCTCGAGGTGCTCGCGCGCCGAGCAGTCGCGCGGCCGAACGCGAGGAGCCCAGTGCGCCCGGTGCGGATTGGCGCGGATCAGTGCCCGAGCACGGGGTGGGGCACGTACGGCGCCTCGAGTCGCTTCATCTCGTCGTCGCTGAGCTCGAGCTGCTCGGCTGCGATCGCGTCCTCGAGGTGTCCGACCTTCGTCGCCCCGACGATCGGTGCGGTGACCCCCTTCTTGTGCAGGAGCCAGGCGAGGGCAACCTGCGCCGACGGCACGCCCCGCTCGGACGCGATCTCGGCCACCCGGTCGACCACGTCGAAGTCACCTTCGCTGTAGAGGTAGTCCGCGAACGCGTCGGTGTTCGCCCGGGTCGTGGTCTTCTCCCCGGACCGCGTGCGGTTCCCCGCCAGCATCCCGCGGGCCAGCGGGCTCCAGGGGATCACGCCGATGCCTTGATCGAGGCACTGCGGGATCATCTCGCGCTCCTCCTCGCGGTAGAGGAGGTTGTAGTGGTTCTGCATGGAGACGAAGCGGGCGAACCCGTTGCGCTCGGCGGTGTGCTGCGCCTTCGCGAACTGCCACGCGTGCATGCTGCTCGCGCCGATGTAGCGCGCCTTGCCCGATCGGACGACTTCGTTGAGCGCGTCCATCGTCTCCTCGATCGGGACGTTCGGATCCCAGCGGTGGATCTGGTACAGGTCCACGTAGTCGAGGTCGAGGCGCTGCAGGGAGGCATCGATCGCCGAGAGGATGTGCTTGCGGGACAGACCGCCACCGTTCGCTCCGTGCGTCATCGGCATGAACACCTTCGTGGCGATGACCGCCTCGTCGCGGCTCAGGTACTTGGGGACGAGACGCCCCGTCGCGACCTCGCTGGCGCCGTTCGAATAGGTGTTCGCCGTGTCGAAGAAGTAGATCCCACCCTCGACCGCCGCCCGGATGATCGGTTCGGCGGCATCCTCGTCCAGGACCCACGGGCGGTCGCTGGCATTGCCGAAGCTCATCATTCCGAGGCACACGCGCGAGACGCGCAGCCCGGTCGCACCAAGGTTCACTGAGTCCATGCGGGCACCGTAGCGCCACGCGCTCAGCCAGGTTCAGCGGTCCAGGTAGCCGTCGAGCACACGGTGCATGTGCAGGAGGTTCGCCTCCTGGCGCGGGTTCAGCCGGAGCGCGTCGAAGCCCGCCGACTTCATCCCGATCTGGACCTCCGCCATGTTGGCGTAGTCCTGGTTGGTGATCTCACCCCAGTCGTGCTCGGCCCAGTCCGCGTAGTCGCGGCGGGTGACCGGCCGCGGCGGCGCGTCGGGACGGGGCCACTCGAGCACCCACGTGTCGTGGATCGCACGGTCGGGATCCAGCCCGAGTGGCCGGGACCGGAACAAGATCGCGCTCCCCGGGTAGATGGGGCCGACGACGTTCGGGAAGCAGTAGACGTCCTCGGCGCTCGTCATCCGATCGGGCTCGAAGCCCGACACGTCGATTCCGCGGGCCGTGAGCAGCTGGAGCCGGCGGGCCTGGTACGCGGGCAGCAGCTCGCCCTTCGGCAGGTGCGCGGCGCGCAGCTCTTCGACGAGCGCGCGCTCCTCGGCGAGGAACGCGCCGCCCAGGCCGGCCACGAGCCCGGCGAGGATCTCGCCCTCGTCGTACTCCTCCTCGCTCAGCTCGAGGCGCGGGCTCGGACGCAGCTCCCGGCGCGCACCGGCGAGGCGTCCGTAGCGCGCGTGCTTCCCGAGCTGCTCGTAGGCGATGCTGACGTCGTCGGTCCACGGCAGGATCTGCGGATGCGTCCCCTGGACGTGGTAGCTCTCGTTGAACGCGTCCACCACGGACTTCCAGTTCGCCGGCAGCACCGTGCTCAGCTGCGCCCGGAGGCGGAGATCCTCGAGCCGGTACGGCGCGAGCAACCCGGGCAACGGATCGAGGAAGTCGAGCAGCGGCTCCGCGTCGGGATCCGGGTTCACGAACACGAAGCCGCCCCAGCACTCGGCGCGCACCGCACCGAGCCGCAGACCCTCGGGCAGCTCGGTGAACTCGTGCGCGTCCACCACGTCGGTCAGGCGGCCGTCGAGCGCGTACCGCCACGCGTGATAGCGGCACTGCATGAAGCCTTCGGTGAAGCACCCGGAGCCGGCCGCCAGCCGGGTCCCGCGGTGGAGGCATGCGTTGTGGAACGCGGCGATCGTGCCGCCCTCGCCGCGCACGACGAGGAGCGACTGGTCGCCGATCTCGTACTCGACGAAGTCGCCCGGCTCGGGCAGCTCCTCTTCACGGCATGCGATCTGCCAGACCCGGCTCCACAAGCGGTCGAGCTCGAGGCGCGCGAACTCGGGTGAGGTGTAGCGCGCCTTCGGGATGCGACCGTCGTGCTGGACGAGCACGTCGCTCCGATCCATGCCAGGAATGTAGCGTCGGATCTCGGAGCGGAGGTCAGATGGAGTTCAATCTCGCGGACCTCTTCGAATGCGTCGCCGATCACGTCCCGGATCGGGAGGCACTCGTCTGCGGTCCGCGCCGCAGCACGTATCGGGAGCTGGACGCCGCCGCCACTCGGGTTGCGCACGGATTCGCGAGCCTGGGCATCGGTCCCGGCGACCACGTGGGCCTGGTGCTGCGGGATGGTGTCGACCACGTGGAGGCGATGCTCGCCTGCTACAAGCTGCGCGCGGTTCCGGTGAACGTCAACTACCGGTACGTCGCCGACGAGCTTGCCTACCTGGTCCGCGACGCGAGCCTGGTCGCGCTCGTCGCGCCCCGCAGCCGGGCCGACGTCACGGCCGGGCTCGGGGTCGCCACGCTGATCGAGGTCGACGACTGCGGCACCTCCCTCACCCCCGGCGCGCACGCGTACGAGGACCTCCGCACGACCGGGTCGGAGCGGCGGGACTTCGAAGCCCGATCGGGTGACGACCACTACGTCCTCTACACCGGCGGGACGACCGGCCTGCCCAAAGGGGTCGTCTGGCGCCAGGAGGACATCTTCTTCGCGGCGCTCGGTGGTGGGAACCCCGGCGGCCCACCGATCGAGGCGCCCGAAGCGATCGGCCCCGGCGTGCTCGCCAACCCGGCCGGGCGCGTGGCCGCGTTCCTCGGTCCGGACGACGCCTCGCCACCGCTGGTCGCGCTCGCGCTCGGCCCGTTGGTGCACGCGAGCGGTCAGTGGTCGGCACTCGGCACGTTGCTGAGCGGCGGGACCGTGGTCCTGTTCTCCGAGCCGCACGTCGACGCGGGAGCCGTGCTCGACCTGGTCGCGCGCGAGCGGATCGTCGCGCTCAACCTCGTGGGCGACGCGATCGCGCGCCCGCTCGTCGACGCGCTCGAAGCGCGACCGGGCGGGTGGGACACGTCATCACTGCTGCTCCTCGGGTCGGGCGGAAGCATCCTCTCGGGCGACGTGAAGGACCGGCTGCTCGCCGCGCTCCCTTCGGTGATCGCGCTGATCGACGGCATCGGCTCGTCCGAGTCCCCCGCGCAGGCCGTCGCGGTCACGCGACGCGGTGGATCCCCGACGACGTCACTGCGCTTCTCCGCGAAGCCCACCACGATGGTCGTGGACGAGTCGTTGCGCCCGGTGCCCGCGGGCTCGGGAATCGTCGGGCGCCTCGCGACCACCGGCCGTGTGCCGCTCGGATACCTCAGCGATCCCGAGCGGTCGGCCCGCACCTTCGTCGAGATCGACGGCGCGCGTTGGTCGTTGCCCGGCGACATGGCCACGATGGACCCGGACGGCACCGTGCACCTCCTCGGGCGCGGATCGTTCTGCATCAACACGGGCGGCGAGAAGGTCTACCCCGAAGAGGTCGAGGCGGTGATGAAGGCGCATCCGCTCGTCGCCGATGCGGTCGTGGTCGGGATCCCGGACGAGCGGTGGGGCGAACGCGTGGCCGCGGTCGTACAGACGGCGGCTGGCACGCTCACGCTCGACGAGCTGCAGGCGCATTGTCGCGAGCACCTCGCCGGCTACAAGACGCCTCGCGTGCTCCACGTCGTGGACCGGATCGAACGGCTCCCGACCGGGAAGGCGGACTACCGATGGGCGCAGGCAGTCACGACCGCCGGCTTGTCACCGCGCTGATCAGCGGCCCGACGTGCGGCCCTGCTCGATGCGCCCGTCGGCGTGGCGCGCGAACCGATCCTGGTCGGCACCGTGCACGGGATCGTCGACCGGCCAGGGCCAACCTCCGAATCCGGTGTTCTGGTAGTCGACGAGCGTCTGCGCGATCCCCTCACGGTCGTTCATCACAAACGGCCCGTAGCGCTCGACGGGTTCCCCGATCGGCCGCCCCTGCAGCACGAGGAGCTCGACACCACCCGCACCGCCTGTGAGCACCACCGGCTCGTCGCACCGCACGACCGCGCCGGTTCCGGCGTTGATCTCGCGCTCCGCGATCCGAAGCCCCGACCCGTCGTACACATACAGCGTGCGCATCGTGTCGGGCCCGTGCGCGGACGGCAGCACCCACACCGCGTCCGGCTCCATGCGCACGACCCAGATCGCGACGTCGGCCTCGGGGCGCGCGGCCCACGAGCTCGGAGGAGGTGGCGGCGGGATGGCGCCGTCCAGCTCGCCCGCGATCACGGTGACCTCGGTGACGCGGCCCGCGTCGTCGGTGTGTTGGTGCTGAGGGATGTCGTCGTGCCACAGCATCGTGAAGTACGGGTCGGCCATCTTGTCGACGGCCGGGAGATTGAGCCAGATCTGGAAGAGCTCGAGCGGGTTCGGACCCGCGGAGTCCAGCAACGGGAACATCTCGGAATGCACGACCCCCTTGCCCGCGGTGAGCCACTGGACGTCGCCCCGCCCGAAGCGCGCCGCGGCACCGAGCGAGTCCGCGTGGTCGATGAAGCCCCGGCGCACGTAGGTCACGGTCTCAAAGCCGCGGTGGGGGTGGCCCGGGAATCCCGGCACGACCTGGCCGTGGTACATGTTCCAGCCGTCCACGCTCGCGAAGTCCTGGCCGATGTCGCGGCCGCTCAGCTCGGCGACCGGGCCGAGCTGCTCGTTCCCGGCCGGATACGCATCGTCGTGATGCGCGCAGAACAGGAACGGGTCGATCGTCGGCCACTGCGGACCCAGCGGAACGGACTGGAGCACCGGGTCGTCGGCAGGATCGGTCACGACTCCAAGGTTACGACGCTCAGCGGGGAAGCGGCTCGTCGGGGCACCGGGCCAGGACCCGTTCCAGCGCATCGCGCTCGGCCGCGGTGACCCACAGGTGGTACTTCGCCTTGGCCGCGACCTGATGCGCCGCGTAGGTGCACCGGAACGCCTTGTTCGGCGGCAGCCACGACGCGGCATCGGAATCACCCTTGGCCCCGTTGGTCGGACCGTCCACGGCGAAGAGGTTGACCGGGTCGTTCGCCAGCTGGAGCCGTTCGGCCGGGCTCAGCTGCTGCGCGCCCGTCTGCCACGCATCGGAGAGCGCGACGACATGGTCGATCTGGACCGCGATCGCGTCCGCCTTCTGGAACGCGATGCCCTTCCCCGTGTACGGGTCGACGAGTGTTCCCGCGATCACGACGCAGCCGTGGGTGCCCTGGCGCCACACCTTGTTCGCGAGATCCCGGTTGAGGATGTCGTTGCGCGTGTCACAGCCGTTGTGGTCGACATCGGACCACGACGGCCCGAACTTGTCGCGCTCGTATCCCGTCTTCGGCGCGCGGCCCTTGACCGCCAGCGCGTCGAGCACGGCGATCGCGTCCGTCCTCGGATTCCCGTTCGCCAACGTCGTGGTGGTCGTGCTGCTGGTGGTCGACGTGCGCGGGGCCGAGCGATCGCCGTGACGCCCGGGCGAGCTCGCCGAGCACGCGGCGAGCACCACCACGAAGAGCCCGGCGACCGAGATCCGGAGCGCGCGAGGGAACGCGATCAGATGCGTGCGAGCACCACGATCGGGATGATGCGGTCCGTCTTCGCCTCGTAGTCCGCGAAGCCCGGCATCGCTGCGGCATTCGCGGCGTAGAGGCGATCGCGCTCAGCCCGATCCGCCCCGGTCGCCCGCGCCCGGAACGTCTCGCCCGGGAGCTCGATCGGGACCTCGGGGTGGGCGATGACGGCGTTCACGTCGTTGCCGGCCATGTTGACGACGCTAACCGACCGGCGCTCCGGGCTGGCAGACTCGCCGTGGTCACGAACGAGCTGCCGGAGGTGCGCGGTGCGGTACGTCGAAGCGGGTGGAGTGCGGGTGTCGTCGATCGGGCTCGGGTGCTGGCAGTTCGGTTCGCACGACTGGGGCTACGGCAAGGAGTACGGCGACACGATCGCGGTCGAGCTCGTGCACTGGGCGCTCGATCACGACGTGAACCTCATCGACACCGCGGAGATCTACGCGCACGGGGTCTCCGAGGCGATCGTCGGCCGCGCGCTCCAAGGCCGTCGAGAGGACGCGTTCCTGGCGACGAAGGTGGTGCCGACCTGGCCGACCGCGTCGCGGGTCGAGGAGCACGGGCGGCTCTCGTCGATGCGGCTCGGCGTGAAGTCGATCGACCTGTACCAGCAGCACTGGCCCAACCCCGCGGTGCCGATCTCCTCGACGATGGAGGGGATGCGCCGGCTGCAGGACGCGGGCATCGTCAAGCACGTCGGCGTCAGCAACTTCGGCGTGAATCGGTGGAAGTCCGCCGAGCGCGCGCTCGGCGCACCGGTGCTCTCGAACCAGGTGCGGTTCAACCTGCTGCAGCGCAAGCCCGACCGCGGGAACGTTCCCTACGCGCAGACCAACGACCGGATCGTGATCGCGTACAGCCCGCTCGCCCAGGGTGTGCTCGGCGGCCGGTACGACGCCGCGCACCCGCCGGCCGGCCCGACCCGGCTCAACAACCCGTTGTGCCTCCCCGAGAGCCTCGAACGGGCGGGAGCGCTCATCGAGACGCTGCGGCGCGTCGCCGCGGCGCACGACGCGACGCCGGCCCAGGTCGCGCTGGCCTGGCTGATCCGCAAGCCGAACGTCGTCGCGATCCCGGGCGCGAGCTCGGTGGAGCAGCTCCGCCGCAACGTCGAGGCCGCCGATCTCGACCTCAGCGACGCGGAGGCCGAGGAGCTCACCGCGGAGAGCGACCGGTTCACCCCGCTCAACGTGGTCGGTACCGTCAGCGGCCGCCTCCGTGCCCGTCGCCCTGCCGCCTGAGCGCAACCCCTAGTGTGCGGGCATGTGGTTCTACGGATTCGGCATCTTCTTCTTCGTGGCCATCCTCTGCGTGATCGCAGGAGCCATGGCGATGAAGAAGCGCCGTGACTACGAGTACAGCGACGAGTACCCCGACGAAGTCAACGAGCCCGAAGAGTAGGCACGCTGCCTGATCACGAGTCGGGCTCGTGGACGGCCCCGCTTCGGGACCTGCTGGTCCGACGGCGCGAGGAAGGGCCGAGTCGTCGCCGGCCGGGTGACCTCGTCCGGGTCGCCCTTGCGGCCGCGATCGTCGGGGCGTTCGCCTTCTACTCCCGGGACCCCGCGCGCCTCGAGCGCGATGTCGTGCGCGCGATCGCGGACCTGCCCCACGGCGGCCGCTCGTTCGTCCTGCTCGGCTACGAGGTCCTCGCGATCTGGGCCATTGCCCTGCTCGCGGTCGGTGCGATCCTGGTCCGGCGCTGGCGGCTCGCCCGTGACCTCCTCGTGGCCGGCATGGTCGCGTGGGCGGTCGGACGGTCGGTCGCGTTCATCTCGCGTGATGCCCAGCTCTGGCAGGCCGTGCGCAACACGTTCGACCTCACGGACGCCCCGCGATTCCCGGCGGTGCGCCTCGCGGTCGTCGTCGCGATGGTGGTCGTGGCGTCGCCGTACCTCTCGCGGCCGATGCGCCGGATCGGCCAGGTGCTCGTCGTCGCGATCGCGCTCGAAGCGCTCTACATCGACCACGCCTTCCCCACGGACCTCCTCGGTGCGATCGTGCTCGGATGGGGTGTGGCAGCCGCCGTGCACTACGCGTTCGGGACTCCAATCGGTCGACCAACGGCGGACGTCGTCACCAAGGCGCTCGCGCGCTTCGATCTCGAAGCCACCAAGCTCGCGCCCGCGTCCGAGCAGCCGGTAGGCCGCGCCGTGTTCGTCGCGTCGACTCCGGACGGGCCGCTGCACGTCACCGCACTCGGCCGGGACGAGGCGGACGCCCAGCTGATCGCTCGCGCGTGGCGGTACCTGACGCGCAAGGACGCACCCCGGACGTTGTTGTGGAGCCGCCGGCAACAGGTCGAGTACGAGGCGTACGTCGAGCTGCTCGGCGCGAGCGCCGGGGTGCACGTGCCGGGCGTCGTGCTCGCCGGCAACGCGGGGTCCGTTGCCCTCCTGGTCGAGCGCGAGGCGCAGGGGACTCCCCTGTTCGAGGCACCGGTCGCCACGATCACCGACTCCGTCCTCGACGAGGCCTGGGAGCAGCTGAGCTGCCTGCGGACGGCCCAGGTCGCGCACGGCCGGTTCGACGGGCACCACCTGCTCGTTGACGGCGACCACATCCTCGTGACCGGGTTCGAGTGGGCCGCGACCGGTGCCGGGTTCGGTCAGGCCGCAGCCGATGCGGCGAACCTGCTGGCCGCGACTGCGGCGGTCGTCGGGAACGAGCGGGCCGTGGACGCGGCGCGCCGAGGGGTCGACACGGACGCACTGTTGGCCGCGCTTCCGATGCTCCAGCCCCAGTCGATCTCCGGTTGGACCCATGACGCGCTCGGCGGTCGCAGTGGTCTCGACGACCGCCTCGCCCAGCTCCGCGCCGCCACCGCAGAGGCGCTCGACACGAAGCCACCAGAGCTCCGCCAGCTCTACCGTGTGCATCCGCGCAGCCTGCTCATGGCGGTCGGGGCGCTGGCCGCGGTCGCGGTGCTGTTCAGCCGCATCGGCAACCCGGAGGACTTCTGGGCGTCGGTCCGCAACGCGAACTGGTGGTTCGTCGCGCTCGCGTTCCTCCTCGGCATGCTCACCGATGTGGCGTTCGGCATCACGTTCCTCGGCAACGTGCCGATCCGGATCGCGATGTGGCCGAGCATCGAGCTCCAATCCTCGATGTCGTTCTCGAACCTCGCGGTTCCGGTCGCCGCGGACACCGCACTGCAGGTTCGCTTCCTCCAGAAGCAGGGGCTCGACCTGCCGTCGGCTGTCGCAACCGGCGGCGTCCTCAGCTCCGTGTCGGAGATCATCGTGCAGGTCGCGCTGTTCTTCGTCGCGCTCTGGCTTGCGCCCGACTCGATCGACTTCGGCCGCATCGACACCGCGCGGATCGCCTGGATCCTGCTGGGCGTCGTCTTCTTCTTGCTGGTCGCGCTCGCCGTGGTGATCGGCGTCCGCAAGTTCCGGCGCGTCGTGCTCCCGCCGGTGATCCAGGCCACGCGCACCGTCTGGGGCGCGGTGAAGACGCCGAGCCGGCTCGCACTCCTGGTCTTCGGCAACGTCATCGCCCAGTGCCTCTACGCCGGTTCGCTGCTCGCGTGCCTCCACGCCTTCGGCGCGAGCGTCGACTTCTGGACCTTGCTCGCGCTGAACATCGGCATCTCGACGATCGCGTCACTCGTCCCGATCCCCGGCGGCGGCACCGCGGTCTCGTCCGTCGGCCTCGCCGGCATGATCACGGCGTTCGGCGTCCCGCCGGCCGCCGGTGGCGCCGCCGTGCTCGCGCACCAGCTCGCCGTGACCTACATCCCCGCCATCCCCGGCTGGTTCGCCACCCACGACCTCATCCGCAAGGGGATGCTCTAGAGATCGATCGCGCAGGCCTCGTCGACCTGGAGCACCTCGAGGGTGCGACCGAGCCCGAGGTAGACCGCGAGGCAGAGTGTGAGATCCAGGATCTCGTCATCGGCGAACTGCGCGCGCAGCCGCGCGAACAGCTCGTCGTCGATCGCGCGGTGGTCGGTCGCGAAGCGCTCTGCGTATTCGATGGCCAGGCGCTGCCGCTCCGTATAGCCGTCGTAGGTCGCGTACTCGTCGAGATGCTCGTAGAGATCCGCCGGCACCCCGGCTTCCAGCACGGACGGCGCTCGAAACGTCGCGCACGCCGAGCAGTCGTTCATCTGCGCGACCCGCATTCGTGCCACCTCGCGCTCGGCCGCCGGAAGGTTGCTGCGCTGGTATGCGGTCGTGATCATCCGGTCGACCATCCCGGCCATCTCCGGCCGCATCGTCCAGATCATCGAGGCCTCGCCGCCGGGGCCGTCGGGAACATCGATCCTCGCCATGGAAGAAGCGTAGGCAGGAGTTGCTCGCCGCGCTTCGGGGTCTGGCTGTCCCACCCCGGCCGTAGGGTCGGCGGCATCACTTCCTCCGTCTCGTAGAAGCCGCCGAGCGCGGAGGAGCTCTGATGTCGTCGACCGATCTGCACATGCAGGTCTGGATCCCCTGTCCGGACTGCGCCCCGTTCCACCTCCGCTGCCCTGCCGACACGTTGGCGCTCGCCGGCGCGTGGCTCGAGCTCCCGGCGTTCGACACGGTCTTGGCGTTGCTCGACGCCGATCAACGCGTCGTGATGATCGTGATGAACCCGAGCCCGGACCTCGTCTTCAGCCCCGACCGCATCGAGCGGCCGGGGATACCGCGACCGGTGCGCGGCGTCGCACTCTTCTCGATCGGCTCGGTGGACGAGGAGCCACCGCTCGCCGTCTTCGCGGAGTTGCAGCGCCGCTACCGAGTTGCCGGGATCCGACTCGTCGACTGGGTGCTGATCGACTCGGAAGAGAGCTACTACCTCTCGATGCGGGTCCAGACCCGTCAATGCCACGGGTTCGCCATCGACTACATCCGAGCGGGGACGTGTGTGTGAGCGCTTGCTCACCGGTGACGCAGCGCCTTCGACTGACCGCCGGACGTTTCGTCCCCGCCGAGTCACGGCGCTCCGGGTCCGGCGTGGGAGCATGTCGAACCAATGGAACGGGCGGACGTCGCGATCGTGGGTGCCGGCATCGTCGGGTTGGCGACCGCTCGCGCGATCCAGCAGGCTCACCCGGCCGCGAACGTCGTGGTGCTGGACAAGGAAGACGCGCCGGGACAGCACCAGTCGGGGCGGAACTCAGGGGTTGTCCACGCCGGCGTCTACTACGCGCCCGGATCGGAGAAGGCCCGGCTCTGCACCGCCGGGCGGATCTCGATGGTCGAGTTCTGCCGCGAGTTCGGCATCGCGCACGAGATCTGCGGCAAGGTCGTGGTCGCGGTCACCGACCCCGAGCGGCCCCGCCTGGCGGAGCTCGAGAAGCGGTGTCGAGCCAACGGCGTGCGGGTCGAGATGATCGGGCCGGAGCGGCTGCGCGAGATCGAGCCCCACGCGACCGGCGTGGCCGCGCTGCACGTGCTCGACACCGGCATCGCCGACTACCCCGCCGTGTGCCGCACCCTCGCCGGGCAGATCGAAGCGGCCGGCGGCTCACTCCGTCTGAACACCGCGGTCCTGTCCGGCATCGAGCGGGACGAGGGCTTCGTGATCGAGACGAGCCGTGGCGCGGTCACGGCTCGCCGCGTCGTCACGTGCGCGGGGCTCCAGGCCGACCGGGTCGCGATCGCGCTCAGCGGACCGTACGGAGCCGCGGGCCTCAGCATCGTTCCGTTCCGCGGCGAGTACTTCGAGCTCGTCCCCGAGCGTTCACACCTCGTCCGCACCCTGGTGTACCCGGTGCCCGATCCCCAGTTCCCGTTTCTCGGTGTGCACCTCACCCGCGGGATCGAGGGGCACGTGCACGTCGGCCCGAACGCGGTCCTCGCCCTGGCCCGCGAGGGGTACTCGTGGGGAGAGTTCAAGGCATCCGACGTGCGCGACACCCTGCGGTTCCCCGGATTCCGCAAGCTGGCCCGGAAGTACTGGCGCTACGGCGCCGCGGAGATGTCGCGATCGGCCAGCAAGCGCCGGTTCACGCGCGCGTTGCAGCGACTCGTGCCCGAGGTCGCCGTCCGCGACCTCGTCCGCGCGCCCGCGGGCGTGCGCGCGCAAGCCCTGACCGCCGACGGCACGCTCGTCGACGACTTCGCGTTCCAGCAGATCGGCCGCGCGCTGCATGTGCTCAACGCACCATCTCCGGCCGCTACCGCGTCGCTCGAGATCGGCCGCGCGATCACCACCCGACTCGCCCTCGCGGACTGATGCACGACCGGACGTAGCTGCCAGGCACGCGGCATGACCGCGGCGCGACCGCCCTCCAAGGTGAGATCGCAGCCGAACTCGAGGTCTGAGGCTAGAAGGCGGGCAGGGCGTCGTTGGCGGTGCGCAGCACCGCGAGCGACTGCTCCCAGCAGTCCCCTTCGTGCGCGGTCATCACCGGCATCAACGGCTCGCTCGGACCGTCGGGCCCGAGCACGCACGGGAGGCTCGCACAGACGGCATCGTCCACGCGCACGGACACCGGGATGATCGCGCCGACCTCGTAGGCGGTGGCATGGATGAGTCCGCTGACGGTGAGGCCGATGCCCTGGACCGCGGCGCCCTTGAGGTCGCGGACCTCATAGGCCGCGCGCCGGACGTCGCGCTCGATCCCCTCGACGCGTTGGGGTGTGAGCGGAATCCCTCGCTGGGCCGCGAAATCGAGCAGCGGGAGCGTGCCGACAGTCGCGCTGCCGAGCAGGAACACCGACGAATCGCCGTGCTCACCCACGACCCAGGCGTGGACGCTGCGCGGGTGCACCCGGCACTCCTGGGCGATCCGCTGGGTCAGTCGCAGCGTGTCGAGCGACGTGCCGGAGCCCATCACCGCCACCGGTCGGTCCGCCCAGCGGC
>JADGON010000457.1 GCA_017882945.1 Acidimicrobiia bacterium
AAGCGCGGCCTCGTCGGCGATCGTGTCGGAGGGCCGAAGCACTGAAGGCTCGAGCCCTGGTGAGAGGTGTGCTCAAACGCCGTGGGGTCAGTCGGCCGTGAGCGCTTCGCGCAATGCGGTGATCGTGTCGTCCAACTGATCGATTGCGGTCTTCGCTCTGTCGATCAGGGTGTCGGGCGGGGCTTGCAGCCCACCCTGCAGCGACAGCCCGATTGCCCAGAGGCGGCGGACTGCAACGTCGAGCACGGTGCTCGCGATTCGGTCACGTTCAGTCTCGTCGACCCCGTTGTGGACCGCGAGCTCGTGGGCGAGCTCGCGGTCGGTGACGTCGCGGAAGACGACGACGGTGCGGAGCTCTCCGAACTCGTTCTCGAAGACGGCGGAGCTCACCTCGGCAGGGAAGGAGCTCCCATCCGCCCGGACCATGGAGAGCTCGCCGAAGAAGCTCCCGCTGGACTCGCGTTGCTTGAGTCCAGCGGCCCAGCGCGGGTCGGAAGCGTCCGCGAGGCCGGATCGTCCGCGCCGACGAATTTCTTCCTCCGACATCCTCAGCACGTGGCAGGCCGCAGGGTTGGCCGCGAGGATCTGACCATCGGGCGCGGTGAACAGCACGGCGTCGAGGCTGTGTTCGAACATTGCCGATGACACCGCATGAGCATCGACCGACGTGACTCGCGATGGTCCCTGCAGCCTGCTGCGTATCGGCGCGAGTGCGGCGGTCGAGCCGGCAGACCGACCGGCTGTCGATACAGGGCCATCCACGAGAGTCGCGAGGGCGCCTCGCAACAAACCGGCGGGCATCGCCATGCCGAAGACGGCGTCGGCGCCCAGGCGTCGGGCCTTCTCCTCGACCGCGGCGTCTCCGGTGAGGACAGCCAGTACCGCGTCCGGCCATTGGGCGCGAACCATGTCGGCGATCTGAATTCGGGACGCATTGAGCAGGTCCCCCGCGACCACCACGAGGTCGAGCGGTTCTTCGCCCATCAGATCGGTGAGGGCCTGGTGCTCATCACATTCGGTAACGCTGAACCGAGCGTCATCGCGAAGTGCGCGAAGGATCGGGGATGGTCCGGGTTGCGACCGCTGAACGACCAGCGTCTTGGTCGGAGCACCCGGGCGCCGGACAGCGCGGGGTTGCCGAGTGGAACGATTCGGGGTGTCGGTCGCCGCGCGGGACTCGCGTTGTGTTCGGTGCGCGACGAGGGCGAGGGCGCATTCATCGCCGAGAGCGCGGATGAACAACCGGTCGGGTTCCGAGAACTCGCGAGGTTCGAGGAAACTCACCCCGAGACACCCGATCAGCAAACCGTTGGCGACGAGGGGAATCGCTGCCCACGCCTGCGAACCCGAGACGGCCGGACCCAGCAAGGACGGAAACCGCCTTTCCGCTTCGTCGCGTGACGCCACCCACACCGGTTCCCGGTCGCGTGCTGCAACGGTGAGCGGAAGGTCGTCCTCCACGCTCATGCGCGCGAATGCCGCAAGGGCATCTCTCGAGTAGCCGACAGTCTCGACCGGAACGACCGTGCCGTCGGGGTGGACGAGTGCGAGCACGCCGCCTTCTGCGCCGAGCCCGGCCATTCCCTGACGAACGACGATGTCGATGACATCGGACGGACGAAGTGACTCGGTCAGCGCACGGCAAACCATCGCCAGGCGAGCCAGCTGATCGACGCTGCTGCTGGTTTGCTCGACCATCCGTGGGCCTTCCGCCGATGTTCGGCATCAATGAGAAGCGGACCCGCGACTCAACACTGCGAAACGGCAATTTAGCTGGGCATTGCGAAGGCCGAAGCATCGCGGCGCGTTCCGTCGCATTCCTGACGGCGCGGCCACAGAGGTGGTGGTGGTGGTGGTGGTGCGTGTCGGAGGGGGGACTTGAACCCCCACGCCCCAAAGGGCACTAGCCCCTCAAGCTAGCGCGTCTGCCGTTTCCGCCACTCCGACGTGGAGGGGTGATCTTAGCGATCGCGGCCGTCAGATCGGGGAGCCAAGCGGCTCAGACCGCGGTCATCTCTTCGGCAAAGTGACAGGCCACCGGATGGCCCTGGCCGCGGTCGACGAGCGCGGGCTCTTCCTGTGCACAGATCTCCTCCGCCTTCCAGCAGCGGGTCCGGAACCGGCAGCCGCTGGGTGGGTTCGCGGGGCTCGGCACGTCACCTTCGAGCACGATCCGCTTCCGTTCGCGCTCCTTGCGCGGGTCGGGCACGGGCACCGCCGAGAGCAGGGCCTGCGTGTACGGATGACCGGGACGCTCGTACACGTCGTGCACATCACCGATCTCCACGATCTTGCCCAGGTACATCACCGCGACGTTGTCGCAGATGTGGCGCACCACCGACAGGTCGTGCGCGATGAACACGTACGCGAGCTGCAGCCGCTCCTGCAGGTCCTCGAGCAGGTTCACCACGCCGGCCTGGATCGACACGTCCAGTGCGGACACCGGCTCGTCGAGCACCACCAGGTCCGGGTCCAGTGCCAACGCGCGCGCGATGCCGATGCGCTGGCGTTGGCCGCCGGAGAACTCGTGCGGGAACCGGTTCACGTGCTCGGGATTCAACCCGACGGTGGCCATCAGCTCCTTGACCCGCTCGAGCCCGGCGTCATGCCACGTCCCGTGGACCCGCATGGGCTCAGCGATGATCGCCTGCACCGTCATGCGCGGGTTCAAGGACGCGTACGGATCCTGGAAGACGATCTGCATCTTCCCCCGCATCGTGCGGACATCGGACCGCGACGCGCCGAGCACGTCCACCCCGTTGAAGTGCACCGAACCCGAGGTCGGCTCGATGAGCCGCAGGATGCAACGCCCGGTGGTGGACTTCCCGCACCCCGACTCCCCCACCAACCCGAGGGTCTCGCCCCGCCGCACCGCGAAGGTGATCCCCGACACGGCCTGCACGTCGCCGACCTTCTGCTTGAACAGCCCGGCGCGGATCGGGAAGTTCTTGATGAGGTCCTGCACCTCGAGCACGGGCGGCGGCGCGCCCGGCGCGGATGAGGTCGGGTCCGAAGCGACCCAGGTCATGACCGCGCCTCCGTCTCACCAAGCGCGACCGCTTGCTCCTCGGCCAGGCGCTCCGAGAAGTGGCACGCGGCCCAGTGATCGTCGCCGACCAATCGCAGGTCCGGCCGCTCGTGATCGCAGATCCCCGGAACCTCGGCCATCGGGCAGCGCGGGTGGAACGCGCATCCCGGCGGCAGGAACACGACCGACGGCGGCTGGCCCGTGATCCGGTGCAGCCGGCTGTGCTTATCCGAGCGCCGGTCCAGACGCGGGAGTGACGCGAGCAGGCCCACCGCGTAGGGATGGCGCGGCTCGTAGAAGATCTGGTCGACGGTGCCCATCTCGACCTGGCGGCCCGCGTACATCACGAGCACGCGGTCCGCGACGCCCGCCACCACACCGAGGTCGTGGGTGATCAACATGACCGACGAGCTCGTCCGGTCCTGGATGCGCTCCAGCACGTCGAGCACCTGCGCCTGGATCGTGACGTCGAGCGCGGTCGTCGGCTCGTCGGCGATGAGCAGGTCGGGGTCGTTGGCGATCGACATCGCGATCATCGCCCGTTGCCGCATCCCGCCCGAGTACTCGTGCGGGTACTGCTCGGCGCGGTCCCTCGGGTTCGGGATGCCCACGATCTCGAGCAGCTCGATGACCCGGTCGTCGACTTCCTTGTCGTTCAAGTCCTGATGGACGAGGATCGCCTCCGCGATCTGCTTGCCCACCTTGAACACCGGGTTGAGCGCAGCCAGCGCATCCTGGAAGATCATCGCGATCGAGGAGCCGCGCAGCTTCTGGAGGTTTTTCTCGGACTGGCCGAGGATGTTCTCGCCCCGGAACAGCACCTCGCCCGAGATCTTGGCCGACTTCGGCAGCAGGCCCAGGATCGCCATCGACGTGACGCTCTTGCCCGAGCCGGACTCCCCCACGATGCCGAGGGTCTCGTTCGGATTGACCGTGAACGACACGTCGTCGACCGCGTGAACGATGCCGTCGTCGGTCGGGAACTCCACCGTGAGGTTGCGTACCTCGAGCAGCGGGCCGTCCGGGCGACCCCGGCCGTTCCCGCCCGTCTCCCCGGGCTCGAGGTCGATCGGCTCGAGCATCTCCGGCGTCTGGGCCATCAGTGCTTCTCAGACTGCGGGTCGAACGCATCGCGTAGGCCGTCGCCGAGGAAGTTGACGCAGAGCACCGTGATCAGGATCGCGACGCCCGGGGCGTAGAGCAGGTAGGCCTGCGGGGTGCCGACGTAGCCCTCGGCGTCCGAGAGCATGTTGCCCCAGGACGTCTGCGGCGGTCGCACCCCGAAGCCGAGGAACGACAGCGTCGACTCGGTGATGATCGCGAGGGCCACCGCAAGCGTGGCGTTCACCATGATCGGGCCGATGATGTTCGGGATGATGTGCCGGACGACGATCCGTTTCCCCTTGGCGCCGGACGCACGCGCGGCTTCGATGAACTCCTTCTCCTTCAAGGAGAGCACCTGACCGCGCACGACGCGCGCCACGTACATCCAGAACAGGAACGACAGGATCAGGATGATCGTGCTCTCGGTGCCACCGAACTTCTTCAGCGCGATGGCGAGAATGGCGAGCGCCGGGACTACGAGAAACAGGTCGGTGATGCGCATCAGCAGCTGGTCGGTCGCCTTGCCCATGAACCCTGCGATCGCGCCGACCGCGGTGCCCACGAGGGTCGAGATCAGCGCCACCATGAACCCGATCTCGAGCGAGATCTGGCCCGCGTAGAGGAGCCGCGTGAGCTGGTCCCGGCCCAGCTCGTCCGTACCGAGCCAGTGCTTCCCGCCGGGTGCCACCGACCCGAGCAACAGGTCCTGATGGGTGTTGGAGTAGGGCGCGAACAACGGGGCGCCGAAGCACAGGATCACCAGGAGGATGAGCACGACGATCGAGGCCATCGCGACCTTGTGGCGTACGAAGCGGCGCCGGAACAGCGCCCACTGCGACCGGGCGATCGGCTCGGCGTGGGTCGCGGTCTCGAACTCCCCCTCGGCCGACGGGATGAACCCGCTCGGACCGACGCCGCCCGGCGCCATCTCGTCGCGCAGGTTGCGTTGACCGTGCCCGAGCTCCTCGTCAGACTTCATGAGAGCCGGATCCTCGGATCGAGCACGCCGTACATCACGTCGGCGAGCAGGTTGAACAGGACGATGAAGAGCGCGGTGATGATCGTCCAGGCCACCAGCACCTCTTTGTCACCTGCCAGCAATGAGTCCAGGAACAGCCGGCCCATGCCGGGGATCGAGAAGATCTTCTCGGTGACGATCAGGCCGCCGAACAATGCTCCGATGTCGAGCGCCATCACCGTTACCAGCGGGATGAGCGCGTTGCGAAGCCCGTGCTTGAAGATCACCTTCCGGCGCGGGACTCCCTTGGCGCGTGCCGTGCGGATGTAGTCGGCCGACATCACGTCGAGCATCGACGCCCGTTGGAACCGGCTCCATTCGGCGATGATCTGCACGGTCAGGGTGAGCACCGGGAGGACCAGGTGGCGCAGGTAGTCCATGTTGAAGCCCGTGCTGTCACCCGAATGCAGGCCGACGAACTTGAACCAATTGAAGCCGAAGCTGGTGTTCGGCCAGATCGCGAGGAACTGG
>JADGON010000118.1 GCA_017882945.1 Acidimicrobiia bacterium
CCCGAATCATCGACGAGACGCGACTCGCCGCGTTCCTCACCTCCAAGCGGGACGCGCCCCTGTCCTACCTGGAGGTCGGTGCGTCCTTCGGCGATCGCCCAACCGGATACCACCATGATTCCGATGTGTCGACCCTCGGTGCCGGTGACGCGGCCTTCCGGCGCGCGGTGCAAGGGTTGCGCGAATGGCGAGCGCATCGCGGTGCGCACGTGACGGTCTTCCCACCTCATGCACCGCTCGAAGTCGGCACCACCATCGCACTCGCGCTCCCACTGGTTGCGGTTCATGCGCTCGCGGCCTGCCGCGTCGTCGCCGTCGTCGACGAGCCGGGTCGCTTCGGGTTCGCGTACGGGACGGTCGAAGGCCACCCCGAGCAAGGTGAAGAAGCCTTCATCGTCGAGCACCGGGGCGACACCGTCCGCTTTCGAGTCACGGCCTTCTCCCGCCCGGCCGATCCCCTCGCCCGCCTCGCGGCCCCCATCACCCGCCGTGTCCAGCGCCGAGTGACCCGCGCCTACCTCTCCGGTCTTCGTGCCTACGTCGCCGGCACCTAGGAGACCGTGATCGCCGCGGCCTCCCACCGGCCCAGCTGCCCGGCCACCACTTCGAACTCCACGGATGCATTCACGCCGATGGACCGCGACCCGTCCGCGATCTGCGTGCAGTGGAACGGGTACCTGGTCCCGTCGGACGCCGTGATCTCCCCCAGCCCCCGCCGCTCGTCGAACGCGGCGACGCGACCGGTCATCAGTGAACGATCTTCGCGATCGGAAGCTCGATGATGCCCGTGGCCCCCGCGTCCTTCAGCGCCGGGATCAAGATGTTGATCTCCGACTTCGCGACCACCGTCTCGACCGCGTACCCGTCCTCGCCGAACAGCTTGGACACCGTCGGCGACTTCAACGCCGGCAGCAGCTCGATGACCGCGGCCAGCGCGGGTTCGTCGACGTTCAGCTTCACGAGCACACGACCCCGCGCCTCCAGGGCGCCCGTGAGCAGCGTCCGGATCTGCTCCATCGCCTTGCGCTTCGCCGGGTCGTCGAACGCCTGCTGGTTCGCGATCAGCTCGGTGTAGGAGACCAGGATCGTGTCGAGGATCTTGAGCCCGGCCGCGCGCAGTGCCCGACCGGTCTCGGTGATCTCGACGACCGCGTCGGCGATCTCGGGGATCTTCGCCTCGGTCGCGCCGTAAGAGAGCGTGATCTCGGCGTCGACGCCGGCCTTCTCGAAGAACCGACGCGTGAGCTCGGGGTACTCCGTGTGCACGCGCACTCCGGCGGGCAGGTCCGACACGGTGCCCACCGACGAGTCGCCCGCGACCGCGACGACCATGCGGATCGGGCGTGCGGTTGCCTTCGAGTAGTGGAGCTCGGTGAGTGTCACCACCTCCGCACCCGTCTCCTCGACCCAGTCGCGGCCGGTGATCCCCACGTCGAACAGCCCGGACGCGACGTACCGCGGGATCTCCTGGGGCCGCAGCACCGTGACGTCGATCACCCGCGGGTCGTCGATCGTGCCCCGGTAGTCGACATCCGAAGCGCGCTGGACCATCAGGTCGGCGTCTTCGAAGAGCTGGAAGGTGGCCCGCTCGAGCGAGCCCTTGGGGAGGACGAGTCGCAACATGTGAGAAGCGTTTCTAGTCGGCCGCAGCACTCGGGTCGCCCAGTTTGGCCAGGCGACGGAGCAATTCGATCATCTCGAGCGCGGTGTTCGCCGCTTCCTCCCCCTTGTGCCCCTCGCTGCCACCGATCCGATCGAGGGCCTGCTGCAGGGTGTCTGTGGTGAGCACACCGAACACGATCGGGATGCCGGTCGCCAGCGCGGCCTCTTGCAGGCCCCGGGCCGCCTCACCCGCGACGTAGTCGAAGTGCGGCGTGTCGCCCCGGATCACCGCGCCGAGACACACCACGCTGTCGCAGCAGCCGGAGCTCGCCAGATGCTTCGCGACGAGCGGGAGCTCGAATGCGCCGGGCACCCACGCGACCGTGACGTCCGCATCGGCGACGTGGTGCGCCGACAACGCTCGGCGAGCCCCGTCAAGGAGCACACCGGTGATGTGCCCGTTGAAGCGGCTGACCACGATCGCGACGCGCATGCCGGCGCCGTCGATCTCCTCCGTCGCGGCGGAGTACTCACCCATTGCTCAGCTCCCCCCGAGCTGCTCGTCCTCGATGTCGAGCAGGTGGCCCATCTTCTCCTGCTTGGTCCGCAGGTAGGCGATGTTCTCGACGGTCGGCGGTATCGACACCGGAACCCGCTCGACGATCTCGAGCCCGAAGCCCTCGAGACCGCCGTACTTCGCCGGGTTGTTGGTCATCAGGCGCATCGTCGTGATGCCGAGGTCCACGAGGATCTGCGACCCGATGCCGTACTCACGTGAGTCGGCCGGGAACCCGAGGTCCTCGTTCGCCTCGACGGTGTCGCGCCCCTGGTCCTGGAGGGTGTATGCACGCAGCTTGTGACCGAGCCCGATCCCACGGCCTTCGTGCCCGCGCAGGTAGACCACGACGCCCTGGTCTTCGCCGGCGATCTGCGCGAGCGCGTGGTCGAGCTGGAGCCCGCAGTCGCAGCGAAGCGAACCGAACACGTCGCCGGTCAGGCACTCCGAGTGCACGCGCACCAAGACGTTGTCCTGGCCCGATACTTCACCGCGGACGAACGCCATGTGCTCGACGCCGTCGAGCAGGCTCTCGAACACGTACGCGGTGAAGTCGCCGTACTTCGTCGGGATGCGCGCCTCGGACACCCGGCGGACCAGCTTCTCGCGGTGCCGGCGGAAGCGGATCAGGTCGGCGATCGTGATCAGCTGCAGCCCGTGCTCCGCGGCGAACGCCTCGAGCTGGGGCAGTCGCGCCATGGTGCCGTCGTCATTCACCACTTCGGCGAGCACGCCGGCGGGCGAGAGTCCAGAGAGCCGGGCCAGGTCGACCGCGGCCTCGGTGTGCCCGGCACGCTTGAGCACCCCGCCCTCTCGGTAGCGCAGCGGGAAGATGTGACCCGGCCGCACGAAGTCGTCGGAACCCGACGCCGGGTTGACGAGCGTGCGGACGGTCGTCGCCCGGTCCGCGGCGGAGATGCCGGTCGTCGTCTCGTGCTTGGCGTCCACCGAGACCGTGAACGCGGTGCGTTGGGACTCGGTGTTGTTCGACACCATGAGGGGGAGCTGGAGCTCGTCGAGCCGCTCCCCCATCATCGGCATGCAGATGACCCCGCTCGTGTGCCGCACCATGAAGCCCATGGTCTCGGGCGTGATCTTGTCCGCGGCGACGATGAGGTCGCCCTCGTTCTCGCGGTCCTCGTCATCCACGACGATGACCACCTCACCCCGGCCGATCGCCGCGATCGCGTTCTCGATGTGATGGAACGTCATGGTGTGCCTTCCGTCATGAGGCGTTCGACGTACTTTGCGAGCACGTCGACCTCCAGGTTGATCGGAGCGCCGGGTTGCCTGGCACCCAGATTGGTGACCGTGAGTGTGTGCGGGATGACTGCAACGTCGAAACCGTCTTCGTGCACCGCGGCCACCGTGAGGCTGATCCCGTCCACGGTGATCGAGCCCTTCTCCACGATGTAGCGAAGGAGATGGGCCGGGAGCCAGAAGCGCATGCGGGTGGAGCCGTCGGGCAGCGGCGTGCGGTCGACCAGCTCACCGACGCCGTCGACGTGGCCCTGGACGAGATGGCCGCCGAGGCGGTCGGCCAACCGCAACGGTCGTTCGAGGTTCACCGGGTCACCGACGCCCAGAGCACCCAGGCTGGTGCGCACGAGCGTCTCGGTCACCGCGTCCGCCGCCCACCAGCCGTCGCCGAGCTCGACGACGGTCAGGCAGCACCCGTTCACCGCGATCGAGGCACCCATCACCGCATCTTCGAGGACGACCGCGGCGTCGATCTCGATCCGCGCGCCTCCCTCGTTCGGGTGCAGCGCCCGCACCCGGCCCAGCTCCTCCACGATGCCCGTGAACATCAGACCATTCCGCGATCGTGCGCGGGCGGATCCAGCACCAGCCGGACATCCGCGCCGAGTTGGGTCACGTCACGCACCTGCCAGCGCGACGCGTCGGCCAACGTGTCGGGGCCGGGGAAGCCGAGCACCGGCAGACCCCGCTCCCCGAGGAGCACCGGAGCGACGTACGCGACCAGCCGGTCGGCGAGGTGCTCGTCGACGAATGCGCCGTGGAGGAGACCGCCGCCTTCGATCATCGCCTGGAGCACACCGTGACTCTCGGCCAGCACCGTGAGCGCCGCCACAAGGTCCACCCCGCGACCGTGCGTACCGGCGTCGACGACCTCCACCTTCGCGCCCGCGGCCTGCCACCCGTCGACCGCGGATGCCGGGGCCCGGGGGGTCGTGAACACCAGGGTCGACGCCAACGTCGGGTCGAACAGCGGGCCCTCGGCGGGAACCCGCCCGTGCGCGTCGAGCAGGACCCGCAGCGGCTGGCGGTCGATCAGCTCGTCCATACCGCGCACGGTGAGCCGCGGCCGATCGGCGCGCGCGGTCCCGGGACCGACGACCACAGCTTGGGATTCGGCGCGCAGGCGGTGCGCATCTTCACGCGCCTCGATGCCGGTGATCCACTGCGAGCTGCCGTCGGCGGCCGCGGTGCGACCGTCGAGGCTCATCGCGGTCTTGAGCAGCGCGAACGCGCGGCCGGTCGCGCGTTGGTGCAGGTACGGCGCCAGTGACTGCCGGACCGCTTCCGCGCCCACACCGGCCGTGACCTCCATGCCCGCGGCACGCAGGCAGTCGATGCCCGTGCCGCGGACTCTCGCGTCGGGATCTTCCAACGCGACGACGGTCCGGACGACACCGGCTTCGATGAGCGCGTCGGTGCAGGGGGGCGTGTTGCCATGATGGTTGCACGGCTCGAGCGTCACGAACGCGGTCGCCCCGCGGGCGCGATCGCCCGCGTCGTGCAGGGCGGCGACTTCGGCATGCGCTCCGCCCGGGTACGGACCGGTCTGGCCGCGCCCGACGATCTCGCCGTCGCGTACGAGCACGCACCCGACCCAGGGGTTCGGCGGGGCCGTGAAGCGGGCGAGCTCGGCGAGATCCCCGGCCGTCGCCATCAGCTCCTCGTCCGATCCCACGCGCATTGGACACCTCCGACCACGGGGGTGCAGCCAACGGCGGACCGGCACGCGCGAAGCACGCCAGACGAGTCGTTGCCCTCTCTCATCCGGACTGTGACCGTCGGCCCGAGAATCTCACTCGATCGGCCCCCGGCTGGTTGCCGGAGGTTCGCGGGCTCCCCCCGTGAGGGTTACCGCCGGTTCGGGATTTTCACCCGCACCCCGAGGACGCATTCAGTTGGGTTCACCCGGCCCCTCCGGACCGGCCTGGCTCACTTGACTACCGGGTCAAGAATACCACTGGCGACCCAGAATTGGAACACGTTTCTATTTTGCCGTCCAACCCGTCTTGGCGTCGCCTCGGACCCGGAAGGGGTTGGGTCAGTGGGGGTGGCCGCCGGCGAGGAGGTCGAGGGCGTGGGCAACCGCCGGCAGGATCACGTCGAGCGCCTCGACGGCTCCGCTCGAGGAGCCGGGGGTGTTGCAGATCAACGCCAGGCCGCGGGTGCCGCAGACCGCACGGGAGAGCATCCCGAAGCCGCGGTGATCGGCGTCGCTGACCCGCCGGATCGCCTCGGCCATCCCGGGGGCTTCCCGCTCGATCACCGCGCGGGTCCCCTCAGGTGTGAGGTCACGCGGGCCGAAACCGGTCCCACCCGTCGTCACCACCAGGCCCGCGAACCCCTCGGTCATCGAGCGGAGCGCGTCGGCGACGGCATCAACGCCGTCCGCGCTGACCCGGTGCTCCGCGATCTCGTAGCCCGCGTCGTTGAGTCGTGCGACAAGGGCCCGTCCGGAGCGGTCATCGCGCACTCCGGCGTCGACGCCGTCCGAGACGGTGAGGACCTTCGCGAGCGGCACGGCGTCTACGTCGGGACGAGCTCGGGCCAGGCGGCGGCACGGATCGCGCTCGCGGCGGCCAGCGGATCCTTCGCATGGAAGATCGCGCTGCCCGCAACCAGGATGTCGGCACCCGCGGCCGCTGCGAGCGGGGCCGTCTCGAGGTTGATGCCGCCATCGATCTCGAGCTCCACCGCGAGGCCGCGCTCGTCGACGATCTCGCGCGCGGCGCGCAGCTTGTCGAGCACCTCGGGGATGAACGCTTGCCCACCGAAGCCGGGGTGCACGCTCATGAAGAGCAGGATGTCGATCTCCTCGAGGTACGGGAGCACTGCTTCGAGCGGGGTCTCGGGATTGAACACGAGCCCGACCCGCATGTCGTGGGCCCGCATCCGTTCGAACAGCGGACGGGGATCGCCCAGCTCGACGTGCACCGTGCACGAGTCCGCGCCGGCCTTGGCGAAGTCGTCGAGCAGGTCGCCCGGGTTGTCGATCATGAGGTGACAGTCCAGGTAGAGATCCGTGCGGGGCCGCAGGCACTTCACCACCGGAGCGCCGATGGAGAGGTTCGGCACGAAGTGGCCGTCCATGACGTCGACGTGCAGCAGATCCGCCTGCGGGCGGATCCGGTTCACCTCCGCGGCGAGCTCGGAGAAGTCCGCCGCGAGGATCGACGGTGCGATCTTTCCCATGCCCTCGACCCTAGTTGTGGCGCTCCGGCGGGCGGGACAGGATCAGGAGATACATCCCGTCGGTTCCGGCGGCCTGCGGGAGGAGGAGTGCGCCTCTCCCCCACGCCCGCCACGGCTCTCCCGGTGGCCGCTCGACCGTGAGCTCGGGCAAGGCCCTGCGCGCCCAGTCGTCGACGTCGATCGTCTCGGCGCGGGTCAGCGTGCACACCGAGTACACGAGCCGGCCACCCGGCCGCACCAGTGCCGCCGCGCTCAGCAACAGCTCGCGTTGCAGGACGGCGAGCTCGGCGACCGCGTCCGGTTGGATGCGCCAGCGCGCTTCGGGCCGGCGGCGCAACACGCCGAATCCGGAGCACGGCGCGTCGACGAGGACGCGGTCGAACGATCCGGGCCGCAGCGGCAGATGACGCCCGTCGGCCGCAACCGGGAAGACCGCACCGAGACCGAGCCGAGCGGCGGCCCGCTGCACCAGGTCCAAACGGCCCGCGTGGGCGTCGACCGCCACCACCGAGCCCCGATCGTCCATCGCTTCCGCAAGTGCGGTGGACTTCCCGCCCGGGGCGGCCCCGATCTCGAGCACCCGGTCACCGGGCATCGCACCGACCGCCGCGGCAACGGCTTGGCTCCCCTGATCCTGGGGGGTGGCGCGGCCATCGGCGACGGCTGCAATCTGCCCGGGGTCGCCGCCGCCCCGCACAACCAACGCGTCCGGCAGCAACGCGCCACGCTCCACGTTCGCGCCCGTTGCGGCGAGCTCCTCGGCCACGTCGGCGACACGTGATCGGCGCGGGTTCACGCGCAGCGTCAGCGCCGCGGGCGCGTTCGCCAGCTCGAGCGCCGCGGTTCCGTCGTCCACTCCGAGGTCGTCGAAGAGTCGAGCCACGATCCAGTCCGGCATCGAGGTCCGGATGCCGACGGCCTCCACGGAGTCGCCTTCGGGCCACAGCCACGGGGGGCCGAGCGCGGCAACCCGCCGGAGCACCGCGTTCACGAACCCCTTGGCACGCGGCGCGACGCGTCCGAGCGCTCCCACCGTCTCGCCGACTGCGGCGTGTGGAGCCACATCCTCGACGAGCTGGTACACCCCGAGCCGGAGCGCGGCCCGCACCGGCGCGTCGAGGTCGTCGAGGTCGCGGTCGAGCACCGGCTCGAGCAGCGCATCGAGCGATCGGCGCCGCCGCAGCGTCCCGTACACGAGCTCGGTCGTCTGGGCGCGCTCGCGCTGCTCCATCGCGCTCGAGCGCAAGAGCTGGGGCAGGAGCACGTTCGCGTACGCGCCACTCTCGACCCGGACCAGCGCGTCGAGCGCGAGCTCGCGAGGAGTCGGGGTGGTCACGCGAACGGTGCCGTACCGCGGTGGCCGCCGAGCCACGCGGTGAACGGCATCGCCCGCTTCCCCTCCGGTTGCACCTCGTCGGGCACGAACCGGTCCGCCTCGACATGACCGCGCCACACCTTCAACCGCTTGCCGTCGACGACGATCCACGCCCCCGGCCGCGGGTTGCCGGCTCGCACGATCCGCGCCAGCACCTCGGCGGGAGCCGTCGGATCGAGCTCGAATTCCTCGACGGTGAGCTTCTCGGCGTAGGTCGGCTCCCCCGCCTGTGGGACCGGCTCC
>JADGON010000013.1 GCA_017882945.1 Acidimicrobiia bacterium
CATCCGCGGGACGGGTGCATTGGCCGGAGCGTCGCTTCGGTGAGTGCTCGTCAGGACACAAGGCAACGGAACTCGGCACTTGTGGGGAGGAGCATCATGATGCTTCAGAGAAGTCCTTTAGTCATACGGAGATTCGCGATAGGTGCGTCAGCGTTCGCGTTGGCGGTCGCAGGGTTCGCCGTGACGGCGCCATCGGCCTCGGCGGCGACGCCCCTGATCACGGCGACGACGGGCAACGTGAACTGCACCATCACCGGCAAGGTGAAGCTCGCGCCCGCGTTGAAGAACAACTGGGTCCAGGCGGATCACCAGACCGACCCGTTCCCCCCAGTGCGGGCGATCCCGAACACGACGATCGCGGCCAACGGACCCATCAGCACGAGCGGCACGGTCAAGAGCGTCAGCTGTGCCGGACCGGCGAGCAACGGAGTGACCACCGCGCAGGTCACCGGCGCCAAGATCAAGCTCTCGGTTGACCCCGCAAATCCGGGCAGCGCGAATCCCGCTACGTGCATCGCGCTGCTGACCAACGTCCCGCCGAACACCGCCAAGTACGTCTTGGCGGTCACATGGAAGGCGAGCGGCGCCAAGCTGGTCGCGACGACGATCACGGGCGCGAGCATCGCCCCGTCGGGTCTCGGGTTCGCGGTTACCGGCGGCATTGTCACGGGTTCCTTCGCCGCTGGTGCATCGAACTCGCAGGTCAATGTCGATGCCGCGACGATCCTTGCGGTCACCGCGGCTGCGCCGTCCTCGACGGCTCCCGACACCGGGCCCTGCCACGCCAGGCTCAAGCTCAAGAATGCGACGCCCACGAAGCCCCAATCAGCCTCGCTGAAGCCGGCAAAGGGTCTCAAGAAGATCGGGATCCCTTCGGGAACGTTCCACATCCAGAAGCCATAGCTCTCTGAACGACGGGCTGCATCACCGGTGGGGCGGGGCTTCGGCCCCGCCCCACTCGCCGTGCGCGCCGCGGGCAGCGCAGCATGGGTGGCGGGCGGGCGGAGGCTGGAAGGCACCGGTAGGCCCGTAACCGGACGGAGAGGGTACGGTTCCAGTTGGCTTCTGTTCCGGTTGCGTCCTGTCGCCGGTGCAGGGTCCGTGGCTGCCGCTCGAGAGCGGGTCGGCCGGGGAGGTGGCATGACCGCCGCCGAGACGCCCGCAAGGGGAACTGCTGCCGGGCCGGTGTCTGCGCCACCGCCGGAAGCGCTGGGGATCGGATTCGCGTGGACGATCGTGGAGCTCGCCCCCGATGGGATCCTCGTCTGTGACGACGATGGCCAGATCTTGGTGGCGAACCGTCACGTCGAGGACATGTTCGGTTACGACCGTGACGCACTCGTCGTCGCGCGCGTCGAGGACCTGCTTCCGGCTCAGTTCCGACGCGCGCATGAAGGGCACCGAGCGGGCTATGTGGCTGCCCCGGCGTTGCGGTCCATGGGGAGCGGTCGAACGTTGTCGGGTCGACGGGCCGACGGCTCCGAGTTCCCGGTCGAGATCCGCCTGAGTCCCGTCGCGACCGACCAAGGCATCGCGACGGTGGTGGTGATCCGGGATGTGAGCGAGCAGCGAGCCGACGAGCGCGACGCACACGCGACGACGGTTCGCGACGAGGACGAGCGCATCGGCGCAGATCGGTACGACCGGGTCGTCAGCCATCTGTTCGGGTCCGGACTGACACTGGCGAGCGTTCTGAGCACCCAACTCGATGAACCCGTGGCCGAACGACTCCGTGGTGTCGTCGTCCAACTCGACACCGCCATCCGAGAGATCCGCAACAGCGTCTTCGCCGTCTCCCTCAACCACCCCGGCACCGCGGACTCCGGCTGACCCCACCCGCTTCACCTGCGACCGCTCCCTCGTATCGGCCGCGGGCAGCTACCGCGTCTCGAACCGGCCGGTCTTCTCGCTCAGCGTGATCCGGTAGAGGACGGGCGTTCGGCCAGCCGTGTCGTGCGCGTGCCCTTCGGCATCGTGCGTGCCGGCCCCGGGGTGCGCGGTGACGCTCGGCAGCAGCGGCATGAGCCGGTTGACGAGCAACTGGAGCGCGCGCTGCTCGTCCTTGCCGGCGAGCTCCTCGAACGCGCCCCAGGCAATCACGCTGCGCCAGTTCGCGAGATCGTCCACCTGCTCCACCTCGAAGCACACGAACGGGTTCGCGCGCATCATGTGCAGCTTCTGGCCCTCGGTGCTGTGGCCGTATACGGCGTCACCTTCATACGCGTAGGTGATCGGCACCACGTAGGAGCGCCCCGCGTCGTGGCAGCCGATACGGCCGACGACCTCGCTGCGGAGGAGCTGCTCGATCTGGTCGCTGTCGAGCTCGCCAAGCATCGGCTACCCCTTTCTGGGTCGTGGAGTCGGGAACGTCGCGGGGAGCGGTCGCGCAGATCGTGATGAGGGTGCTCGCGTCGCGGAACAGGTCGTAGCCCGGCCGGGAGACCCGCTCACCCGTCCGCCGCTTTGCGCAGCGTTGCGAGCGCGTCGGGGATGCCTTCGGCGAGCTCCCAGGCATCGTCGATGACGTCGGGGCAGACCGCGACGCCGAAGTCGACCCGATCCTCGTAGCTCAAGAGCGTGATGTTGATCCCACAGCCCATGA
>JADGON010000014.1 GCA_017882945.1 Acidimicrobiia bacterium
ATCGTCATGGTGAAGGTCGGCCGCACCGAGACCGGCAGCTCGATGGCCCAG
Organism: Acidimicrobiia bacterium; assembly: GCA_017882945.1. GTDB lineage: Bacteria > Actinomycetota > Acidimicrobiia > IMCC26256 > JAENVU01 > Chersky-806. The sequence continues at coordinate 52 of JADGON010000014.1, forward strand.
AGCCACACCGGCCACCTCACCGGTTCCGACGCGATCACCGACGCGGTGTTCCGCCAGCTCGGCATCACCCGCGTCGACGGCCTCGACGAGCTCCTCGAAGTCTCTGCCTCCTTTGCCCGTACCCGTCCTTCCGAAGATCTCCTTCGGCCGAACGGGAAGAGCTCGAAAGCCGGGCGGCCGAAGGCGCTCCCCGCTTGGATGCGGGGGAAGGGTGAGCCGGGGGTGTGCGTCTACGCGATCTCCGGTGGCACGGGCGCGCACATGGCCGACATGCTCGCGGCCGCGGACCTCCGCCTCCCCCCGCTCGCCAAGGAGACCCAACGCGCCCTGCACGACGGGTTGATCCCGGCGTACTTGCGGGTCAGCAACCCGGTCGACTGCGGTGGCCCGCCGGTCGCGGATGCGCGCGGCCGTCAGATCCTCGACGCGATCGTCGCCGACCCGAAGACCGACATCGTCGTCGTGCCGATCACCGGCGCAGTCGTCGCGTTCAGCGAGCCGTTCACCCGCGACCTCATCGACGTCGCGAAGACGACCGCCAAGCCGATCTTCGTCGTCTGGGGATCCCCTCCGGGCACCGACGACACGTACTACAAGCGCATGCTCGACGGCGGGCTCCCGGTGTTCCGCACGTTCGGCAACTGCGTGAAGGCGGTGCGCTCGTACATCGACTTCTGGAAGTTCGCGTCGCGCTACCGCTCGGCGTTCGACCACGCTCCGGTGGAGCCGCTCCCGGCCGCGAAGCGCGCCCGCGCGATCCTGGCTGGGGCCGAGCCCGGCGAAGCGCTCTCGGAGCACGCGTCGAAGCAGCTGCTGGCGACCTACGGCATCAAGTCCTCACGCGATGTGCTCGTCGACACTGCCGCGGCCGCGGTCAAGGCGGCGGCGAGCCTGGGCTACCCGGTCGTCATGAAGATCTCCTCGCCGGACCTGCTCCACAAGAGCGACCTCGGACTCGTACGGGTCGGGGTGGGCTCGGCCAAGGACGTCCGCGAGGCGTTCGCCGAGCTCATGGCGAAGGCGAAGCGCGCCGGCGGGCGCGGCGTCCGCATCGACGGGGTGCTCGTCTGCGAGCTGGTGACCGGGGGCGTCGAGACCGTCGTCGGCGTCTCCCGGGACCCCCTGTTCGGGCCGGTCGTGATGGTCGGGCTCGGTGGGATCTTCGTCGAGGTGCTCCAGGACGTCACGTTCCGAGTCCCGCCGTTCGATCGCGACGAGGCCGAGCGGATGGTCCACGAGCTCGCCGGCGTCAAGCTCCTCGAAGGCGTCCGGGGCGCGAAGCCCGCCGACGTCGATGCGCTCGTCGACGTCATCATGGCCGTGTCGCGCCTCGCGCTCGACCTTGCGGATGAGATCGGCGAGCTCGACATCAACCCCCTGGTGATCCGGCCTCGCGGCGCGGTCGCCCTTGATGCATTGGTGGTGCGCAACCGGTGACCGACACACCCAACGTCGACGAAGAGCTGCTCGCCACGCTGGAGAACGGCGTGCTCCGGCTCACGATCAATCGGGCCGCGTCCAGCAACGCGATCCCCTTCTACGTGCGGGACCGGCTCATCTCGTACTTCCAGGATGCGCACTCGGACCTCGCGGTGCGCGCCATCGTGCTCACCGGCGCGGGTGAACGGCACTTCTGCACCGGCTCGGATCTGCGGGTCCGTCCGCCGGCTGCGCCCAAGCCCGAAGGTGCGCCCGACTTCGTGGCCGGTTCCGCCGTTCACATGATGCGCACCGGTTTCCAGCGGCTCATGGAGTCGATCCAGGACTGCCAGAAGCCGGTGATCGTCGCGCTCAACGGCACGGCCGCGGGTGGTGGGGCCATGCTGGCGCTCGCCGCCGACCTCATCATCGCGTCGGAGACCGCGCGCTTCGTCGACGTCTTCGGCAAGCAGGCGCTGATCCCCGACGGCGGATACCTCTACCTCCTGCCGCGGATCGTCGGCATGCACAAGGCGAAGGAGATCGTGTTCTTCGGCGAGACGATCAGCGCGAAGGAGGCCCTCGACCTCGGCATCGTGAACAAGGTCGTCGGCCCGCTCGAGCTCGAGACCGCGAGCACGGCCTGGGCCGAGCAGCTCGCGGCCAAGCCCACGAAGGTGCTCGGGTGGGCCAAGAAGCTCCTGCACGACGCCACCGACCTTCCCCGCACCCAGGTGCTCGAGAACGAGGCGGTGTTCATCGAGCTGAACCTCGGCACCGAGGACGGCAAGGAGCGCATGGCCGCGATGCTCGAGAAGCGCGACCCGGAATGGAAGGGCTGGTAGGCGGACCGGTGCCCGCACCGCTCAAGGATCGAACCGCGGTCGTCGGGATCGGCCAGACCGCGTACGGCAAGAACCTGCCCGACACGGAGCTGTCGCTGGCCTGCCAGGCGATCAGCGCGGCCATCGACGATGCCGGTCTCCAACCGTCGGAGGTCGACGGGCTCGCGCTGTTCTCGATGGAGGACGGCCGCGAGGTGGATGTCGCCCGCAACGTCGGACTCGGCGACATCACGTTCTTCAGCCAGGTCGGGTACGGCGGTGGTGCGGGCTGTGGCACCATCGGCCAGGCAGCGATGGCCGTCGCCACCGGGCAGTGCCAGGTCGCGGTGGCGTGGCGCGCGCGCAAGCGGGCCGCGAAGGCGAGTCGACCCTGGGCCCAGGTGGCCGACCGGCTCGCGGGGCACCAGCAGTGGAGCCGTCCCTTCGGGCTGTTGCGCCCGGTCGACGAGATCGCGATCCTCACCCGGCGCG
>JADGON010000119.1 GCA_017882945.1 Acidimicrobiia bacterium
CAGTCTAGCAGTACCCCGGGGGGTATATGGTCTCGGGTGTGGAAGTGCTGCAGTACGTGCTCGCGGGGCTCGGCGTCGGGGTCGTCTTCGGGATGTTCGGTGCCGGCGGTTCGGCGTTCGCGACCCCGGTGCTCGCGCTCCTCGGCGTTCCCGGGCTGCTCGCGGTCGCGTCGCCGCTGCCGGCGATGCTGCCCGCTTCCTTCGTCGGGGCCCGCCGCTACCTCCGCTCGGGCAACCTCGACCGCCGGGTCGCCAAGCTCGCAGTCGTCGGTGGCGTCCCCGGCACCCTGATCGGCGCGTCGGCATCGAACTTCGTCGGCGGCCCGCGCCTGCTCGTGCTCTCGGGCCTGTTGCTCCTGGCTATCGGCGTGCGGTTTGTGCTGCCCGACCGGGCCGGTGCCGCGCACCGAGCGGCCGGGCGGCGCAACAGCACCGGGATCGTCGTCGGCGCGGCCTTCGGGGTCGGGCTGTTGACCGGCCTGCTCGCGAACGGGGGAGGGTTCCTGCTTGTCCCGGTGTTCGTGCTGGTCCTCGGGCTCAGCACGGTGGAGGCTGCCGGCACCTCGATGGTCGTGGTCGGGATCCTCACCATCCCCACCCTCGCCACCCACTGGGCGCTCGGCCACATCGACTGGACCGTCGCGGCCGGCTTCGCCGCCGGGCTGATCCCCGGCGCCGCCGTTGGCGCCCGCATCGCGCAACGCATCTCGGCCCAGCGCTTGCGGGCCGCGTTCGGGATCATGCTCATCGTGTTCTCGATCTTCTTCCTCGTTCGCCAACTCGGATGAGTGAGCACGCTCGGCGTCGACTGCTTCGTGCGCGCTCATCGCGAGACACCGTGATTCCCACGAGTGTCGTGCTCCTGATGCAGAAGCCCGAGCCTTGATGGAACCGAGGCGTTCCGGAGTCCAGCAGTGAACGTTCCGTCGCGCACCGTTCGCCTCCTCGCGACGCGGCGAGTGGCTGCCTGAACCGCCCGCGCGATACCCTGGGGGGTATGTGCAAGCAGACGAGATGTTCGAAGTGCCGCCGACCGAGTTGGGCGGGATGCGGAGCCCACGTGGAACAGGTCCTCGGCCACGTGCCGCGCGCGGAACGCTGTCACTGCGGGCTCGACGACAAAGCGTCCCGACCCGGGGGTTGGCTGCGCCGGCGACGACCGGCGCAGAACACGAGCTCCTGACACCGGTGACCGCAACACGTAGGTAACGTCCGCACGCGCCGGGCGCAGCGACGCGACGGGGAGAGTGCAGGGAATGGATCAGAAGAAGCTCCAGATGTTCTCGTTCCTCGTCTTCACCAAGCTCGAGGGCGCGGTGACCACAGGGATGATCCACCTCGGCGACAAGCTCGGTCTCTACGCAGCGATGCGAGCTGCCGAGGAGCCACTGCACTCGGACGAGCTCGCCCGACGGACCGGGCTCCACGAACGCTGGGTTCGCGAATGGGCCTACAACCAGGCCGCCGCGCGCATCATCGACTGCGACGACGACGAACGCTTCTCCCTCTCCGAGGAGGCCGCGGCGGTGCTCGCGACCCCCGACCATCCGGCGTACGGGATGGGGATGTTCCACCGGTTCCCGAACACGATGGACACCCTTCGAGCAATGCCCGAGAGCTTTCGTACCGGCCTCGGATACGACTACGACAGCCACGGTCCAGAAGCCGCCGTCGGCATCGAGCGGTCATTCGAACCATGGAACCGCACAAACCTGTTGCCGGTCGTGCTGCCTGCGTTGGATGGCGTCACTGAACGTCTCGCCGCGGGCACGACCGTGGCCGATGTGGGCTGCGGTGCCGGGGGAGCACTCCTGCTGATGGCCGGCGCGTTCCCGAACAGCCGGTTCCTGGGCTACGACATCAGCCACTTCGCGCTTGGTCGCGCCGAGGAGAAGCGTTTGGACGCCGACGCGGCCAACGTGTCGTTCCACGACCCGCGCGACGAGCCGCTGCCCGACGACGGTTCGATCGGGTTCATCACCACGTTCGACTGCATCCACGACATGACCCATCCGTTCGAGATGATGCAGGCGCTGCGCCGGGCGATCACCCCTGACGGCACGTGGCTACTCGTCGACATCAAGGCACACGACACGTTCGCGCTGAACGCGTCGGAGAACCCGATGGCATCGTTGATGTATGGCATCAGCGTCTTGTCATGCATGTCGTCGGCAATGTCGGCCCCCGACGGCGCCGGCCTCGGTACCCTCGGTCTGTCTCCCGCGAAAGCCGAAGCGATGGCGCGCGCCGCAGGGTTCAGCCGCTTCCGCCGGCTCGACATCGACCATCCCGTCAACGCGTTCTACGAGATCCGCCCCTGACCCGGTCGCACTCGCCGGGATGACTGCAATCTCCCGGCAGCTCGAGCGCCCCGAGAGTGCATCGTGAAGGGCCTTTTGCTGTGCCGCGCGATGTCTCGCGCTCGTACTTGGGACCTCGGACCCTTCCCAGTCCGCGTCGCACCCGTGACAATCGGGTCGTGGTCACTTCTTCTCTGTCGTATTTCGTGCGGGCAGAGACTCTGGGAGACGGGGTCTCGGTCGCTGGGGTGACTGGCGAGATCGTCGCCGTCGCACCGGCGAGCCTCCGGACGCTGTGAGTCGCGAAGCCGTTGCCGGCCCCCTCTGGGCTGCAACTCCCGAGGTCGCACGGGTGGTCCGGTGACAAGGACCCGCGCCGAGGTCGTGTCCTCGAAGCTGTCGACCCTCGACCGGTTCCTGCCGGTCTGGATCGGGCTCGCCATGGCCGGTGGGCTCCTGCTCGGTCGGCTGATACCCGACCTCAATACCGCACTCGAGCGCATCAAGGTGGACACCGTCTCGCTGCCGATCGCGATCGGTTTGTTGGCGATGATGTATCCGGTGCTGGCCAAAGTCCGGTACCGCCACGTCGGCGACGAGCTGGCCGATCGTCGCACGCTGGGTTTGTCCCTCATCTTGAACTGGGTCGTCGGACCCGCGTTGATGTTCATCCTGGCGTGGGTGTTTCTCGCCGATCTGCCCGAGCTGCGAACGGGCCTCATCATCGTCGGCCTCGCTCGCTGCATCGCGATGGTCCTCATCTGGAACGACCTGGCCTGCGGGAGTCGCGAGCTGGCGGCGGGGTTGGTCGCGATCAACTCGCTGTTCCAGATCGTCATGTACTCGGTGCTCGGCTGGTTCTACCTCGCGGTGCTTCCCGGCTGGTTGGGCCTCGACACCGCGGCGCTGCACGTCTCGATATGGGCCATCGCCAAGTCGGTGCTCATCTTCTTGGGCATCCCCCTCCTGGCGGGGTTCTTGACCCGCACGATCGGCGAAGCCCGCAAAGGCACCGAGTGGTACGAGCAGACGTTCCTGCCCCGCATCGGCCCCGTCGCCCTGTGGGGTCTGTTGTTCACGATCGTCGTGCTCTTCGCTCTCCAGGGCAAGCAGATCACCACGCACCCGCTCGACGTCGCACGCGTCGCGATTCCGTTGCTCGTGTACTTCGCGTTGATGTGGAGCGGCTCGTTCCTCGCCGGCTACCGGCTCGGGTTCCCGTACAGCCGCAACGCCTCGGTCGCGTTCACCGCGGCGGGCAACAACTTCGAGCTTGCGATCGCCGTGTCGATCGCGGTGTTCGGCGTCACCTCCGGCCAGGCGCTCGCCGGCACCATCGGCCCCCTGATTGAGGTTCCGGCCCTCATCGCGCTCGTGTACGTCTCGTTGTGGGCCCGCCGTCGTTACTACGCCACCCTCGACCAGGAGGCCGCACCGTGAACTGCCTCGACTGCGCGAATGACACTGGGACGGGAGCGGCCCGGCCCGCCGGCGGCGTCCTGCGCGGCGCCGGAGTCTGCGAGGGCCCCGCCAGCGGCCTCTTCCGTTTCGTCCGGACTCCCAACGCGGCCGACGCGTCGGCTTGGCTCGGAGGCGACTGCTCCGAACGTCGCGGGGCAGCCTTCTCTCCGTGGTGACGCTCCGGCAGGATTCGGCCGGCACGGCAGGCAAGGACACGCCCTCGCTCTACGGGCTGTGTGCGGGTGCGCGCCGCTCCGCGGGGAGCCCGAATGTCTCGGGATAGGTTCAGCCGGTGCGACGACGTGGACTGATCGGTCTCGTGGGGTTGGCCGCGATCAGTGCTCAGGTCTTCACCGGTGCGTGTCTGGTCGCGGCCGACGCCGGCGCGACCACGACACCTGCCGGTCCCGTCACTTCGGAGCTTCCGTGGCACTCGGCCGTCGAGGATGCGAACGGGAAGCTGCTCGCTTGGTACAAGCCCCAAGAGCATCTCGGATACGACCAGGTGCTCCGGCTCGGTTGGAACTTCATCGAACACAAGATGCCCGATCAACGAGGCACGCGGCTCAAGCCGTATCTCGTCAACTCGGTCTTCGATGGCAACACGCTCCAGGGTGTGTATTGGCAGAACAACCCGGCCATGACGTTCGGAGCATTCGTCGACTCCGCGCTGGCCTGGTATCCGTACTCGGGAGACCGGCAAGCGATCCGGACGGTGGGCGCGATGCTGGACTACCAGCTCGCGCACGGGACCACACCCGCGTCCTGGAACTGGAAGAGCGTGCCGTTCGCCACCGGTTGCGGGAATCAGGCCGACTACGGCCGTTGCCTGTCCGACATGCCCCAGGACTTCTA
>JADGON010000015.1 GCA_017882945.1 Acidimicrobiia bacterium
GGGCTCGTCGGTGACGAGCCCCGACACGCGCTCGCAGCCGCGCTGAAGGTCACACGCGAGGCCAACCATGGCCGGGGCAAGTCCGGCAGGCGGTCGCCGGCGATGGCGGGCGGGTCGAGCAACACCTGCGACTGGTCCACCGCACAGCGCAGGTCGCCCAGGATCGGGACGGACGCGGCATGGGCCGTCGCCTGCGCCGGGAGCAGGACGGCCATGGCACAGACCAGGGTCGCAAGGGATAGCGCCTTCTTCATCTCGTCCCCCTCGGGCCGGTGATCCAGCACCGTCGACGGTACGAGGATCGGCTCGCGCGGGTCAGAGGCCGAATCCCGATTCGGCCAGGGTCGCGAGTCCCGAGTCGGACCTTGGAGCCCGCGCTACGGCGTCACGGAGCGTTCGCGGCCGTCCGCGATGCCGAGCGCGCGGCACGGCGGGGGGACCAGATGCGTACGAGGGTCATCATGAGGACGACGGTCGCCGTGAGGAGGCAGGCCCACTGGAAGACCACGTTGTGCCGGTCGGTGCCCGCAGTGAGACCGTGCACCGTCGCCACGACGAAGACGACGTAGCTCGTCAAGTGCACGGCGTGCCAGGTGCTGCGAGGCAGCTTGCGCATCGCCAGGGACGTGATCTCGATGGCGAGGAGGAAGTACATCGCGACCACGCCGAGCCCGACCGCCGCGGGCTTGTAGCTGGATGCGAACGGGACGATGAAGTCCTCCGGGCCGAAGCCGACGAACTGGTCGGCGGCGATGCCCACGAGGTGCACGGCGAGGAACGCTACCGACAGCCCGCCGAGGAAGCGGTGCACGTCCAGCACCCAGTTGGGTGCCGGCTTCTTGAGCAGCCGGGTCGAGAGCTGAAGGCCGCCGATGACCGCAAGGGATGCGAGGGCCCACGCGACGATCCCGCCGGCTCGCGCTGTGTACCACCACGTCTGTGAGCTCACGGTCGGAGCCTACGGGGAAAGCTCGGGTCAGCTCCCCTTGGTCGTCGTGTGCGCGGCCGGCGCAGCGTGCGTGGTCGCCCGCGGCGTTGCCGCAACCGGCGTCGCCGTGGACGGCGCGGCGGAGGACGCCGCGGCCACCGTTGCCGTCGCGGCCGCCGGAGCGGGAGTCGCAACCGCGCTCACGTTCGCGGCGGCGACCGTCCCGGCGATCCCGAAGAACGACGCGATGCTCAGCCCGCCCAGCAGCCATCGGGTGGCTGCCGCCGGGTGACGCCGGCGCGTGCCGGGTTGCCGCGGCCGGGCCGCAGCTCGCGTCGCGACGGACGCGGTCGGGGCGGCCGCGGCAGCCTGCGTGGCGCTCGCGGTGGGGGTGGACCGCGGGGTGCGGCCCCCGGCAGCGCGGCGCGCTTGCAGACGCTTGATCCGCTCGGCCTGGTCGATGTCGTTCGTGTGGTCAGTCATCAGAGCTGTGTCCTCCTTGGGACGTGCCCGTCGTCTGGTGCTCGCTCCCGTCGCGCTCGTGGGCGCCGGAACGGGTGGAGCTGGTGATCGATGCCGTCGACGACGCGGGCGCCGCCGCGCTGACTGCGCTCGGTTGCGCCGGCGTTGCCGACGACGATTGGGCGAAGCCCAGTGCGCCGAAGTTCGCCCCGATGGCGATAGCCGCGGAGGCGAGGGTCATCGAGATTGCGGTTGCGGCGGCGACTGCGGTCTTCCGCTCCATTGCTCGCTCCTCTCGGTCGTGGGTGCCGGGACCGTCGGGGTCCGGCTTTCGTGATACCCAGACAACAGGAGGGGCGTGAAGGCCCGAGCGCCGGGTCCGTGAAGTGTCCATGAAGGGGCGGGGGCCCCGAGGGAAGGCGGCGTACGCTCCCGAACGTGGCCAAACGTGTCCTCGTCGTCGACGACGAGAAGCGGATCCGGGAGATCGTGCGGGGCTACCTCGAGAGCGAGGGCTTCGAGGTGGCCGAAGCCGTGGACGGCGATGCGGCACTTGGCATCGCCCGGGACTGGCATCCCGATCTCGTCGTGCTCGACGTGATGATGCCCGGCCCGGATGGGATCGAGGTGCTGCGCCGGTTGCGCACCACGTCGGAGGTCCCGGTGATCCTGCTCACCGCCCGCTCGGAGGAGGTCGACACGCTCGTCGGGCTCTCGGTAGGAGCCGATGACTACATCACGAAGCCGTTCAGCCCCCGCGAGCTCGTGGCTCGCATCAAGACCGTGCTGCGCCGGGGCGCGGGTGCGCCGGCCCTTGATGCCGCCGACCGGCTGGCCTTTCGCGGGCTCCTCATCGACGTCGGTGCCCGTGAGGTCCAGTGTGTCGGTCGGCCGGTCACGCTGAGCACGCTCGAGTTCGACCTGCTGGTCGCGCTCGCTCGTGCACCCGGCCGCGTCCTTTCTCGCCGCCAGCTGCTCGAAAAGGTGTGGGGCTTCGACTTCTTCGGCGACGAGCGGGTCGTCGACGTGCACATCCGGAGCATCCGCAAGGAGCTCGGTGACAGCGCCGATAAACCGGAGCTGATCGGCACCGTGCGCGGGGTGGGCTACAAGTTCATCGGGATCCCGGAATGAGGGCGTGGCGACGGCTCGATGTTCGCCTCTTCGCTTCGTACGCGCTGGTGGCGTTGGTCGTCTTCGGCGCGCTCGCGGTGACCGTCCGGGTCGTCGCGTCGGCTCGCTTCGACGACGACATCAAGAGCGTCGCGGTGTCCGGGGGCCGGGAGGGCGAGTCTCACAACGTGTTCGTCGACTCGCTCGACTCGGCGCTGTGGATCGCCCTGGCTGCGAGCCTGGGTGCGGCCGCGATCGTCTCGACGCTCGTCGCCCGCAGGATCCTTCGCCCGGTGCGGGAGGTGAGGGACGCGACCCGCCGCCTGGCGAACGGGCACTACGACGAACGGGTGGCCGAACCCGGAGAGCTCGAGCTCGCGGAGCTGGCGCGCGACGTCAACCGGTTGGCGGTAGAGCTCGAGACCACCGAGCGTCGCCGGGCGCGGCTCGTCTCCGAGGTCGCCCACGAGATGCGCACACCGCTGACGACGATCGAGGGCTACGTCGAAGGGATGCTCGACGGCGTGTTCGAGCCGAACGAGGAAGTGCTCGTCGCGGTAGGGGAGGAGACGTCACGGCTGCAGCGGCTCGCTTCGGACCTCGCCGAGCTGTCCCGCTCCGAGGAGGGCGCGATCGCGCTCCACGTGCGGGTCGTCGATCTCGGAAAGCTGGCCGCGACGACGGCCGACCGCCTGCGACCCCAGTTCGACGAGAAGGGGGTGAACCTCGCGGTGCGGACCGGACCGCCGCTCCCGGTGGAAGTCGATCCCGATCGGATCGCGCAGGTGCTCACGAACCTCTTCGGGAACGCGCTCACCTACACGCCCGAGGGCGGTCGCGTCGAGGTGCGGGCGAACCGTGATCACGACCAGGCGACGATCGCGGTCAGCGACACGGGCATCGGGCTCTCGCCCGAGGATCTCGAGCTCGTGTTCGACCGCTTCTACCGGGTGCACGGCCCGACCCGCCCGGCCGGCGGCAGCGGCATCGGCTTGACGATCGCCCGGGGGCTCGCCCGGGCTCATCACGGCAACATCGAGGCCGCGTCCGACGGTGTGGGCACCGGCTCGGTCTTCACGCTCAGGCTTCCGATCGCCCGGCCGGAGCATCCCTCCGGCGACGGCTGAAGCTTCACGGGGGCTTCATGGCGCCCGTTGCCCGGTCTTCACGGCTCGGGCGTTCACTGGAGGCATGAGCACCGAAGAGCGGATCATCAAGGTCATGGGCACCACGGCGCACGTCATCGTGGTCGATGGTGCCCCCGGGCTCGCCGATCGCGCGGTCGAGCGGCTCGAGGAGCTGGAGGCCCGCTGGAGTCGCTTCCGGGCCGATAGCGAGATCAGCCGGCTCAACGACCGGCCGGGCGTTCCCGTGCTGGTCTCGCCGTGGACCTACCAGCTCATCGAACGGGCCCTGGAAGGGTGGCGGCTCACGGCGGGTCGGTACGACCCGACACTCCTGGGCGAGCTGCGTGCAGCCGGCTACGACCGGTCGTTCGAGCTGTTGGCCGCGGGTGACGCGCCGCGCGGACCTGCTTCCAGCGTGACCCACGCCCACGCACCCTCGGTCCGGAAGGGTTCGGGCGCCGAGCAGATCGTGCTCGATCCGATCGTCGGCACCGTGACGGTGGGGCCGGACGTGGAGATCGATCCGGGTGGCATCGGGAAAGGGTTCGCCGCGGATCTCGTGGTCGAGCTCATTCTCGCCGCGGGCGCACGCGGTGCGCTCGTGAACGTCGGTGGCGACCTCCGCGCCGACGGCGCCGCTCCCGAAGGTTCGGGGTGGGTCGTCGCGATCGCCGACCCCACCGACGAAGATCGGGTTGTCGGCACGCTCGCGCTCGAGTCGGGCGCCGTGGCCTCGACGTGGCGTACGAAGCGCGCCTGGACCGCGCCCGACGGTACACCTCGCCATCACCTCATCGACCCGGCGACCGGGCTCCCCGCCGCGAGCGGGCTCGCGGCCGTGACGGTCGTGACCGCTCGGGGCTGGCAGGCCGAGGTGCTGGCCAAAGCTGCGTTCCTCGCCGGACCGGTCGAAGGCGCGGCGTTGCTCGCCGCCAATGGTGCGTCAGGTCTTCTCGTGTCCGACGACGGGACCGTCCACGAGGCCGGTGCTTGGGCGCAGTACCGCGTCTGACGCATGCGACATCACTCGTCATCGCCATGCCCCTCGACGTTGGCGGTGCACAACTCGCTCCGGCGTGCGACCTCAAGGAGGGACGTTCGCCGGTCGATGGTCCGTTGACCGTCCGAGGGGAGTGGCGCCGTGGCCGTCATCGCTTCAGAACCCGAAGTGCAGCAACCGAGCGAGTCGAAGGCGAAGAGCGGCATGGTCTCGGCGCTCATGCTGCCGGCACTCCTTGCCGTCGCGTGGGCGTTCGCACTGAGCGGCTCGGCCCCGCCGGGCGCGGTTGCCGGCGAGGCGACGGCCATGTCCTCCCTGCGATGGATCCTCTACTTCACCGGCTTCGTCTTTCTCTTCTCGTCGGTCATGCACTCCGTCTTCGCCAAGAGCACGGCGGCATCGATCGGATGGAAGACCAACGGATTCCAGTATGAGATCGCTGCGGTGTCCGTCGGCCTCGGTGCGGCGTGCCTCTACGCGATCTACAACGGCATCGAAGCGATGGTCACGGTCTCGCTGCCCATCGTGTCGTTTCTCTTCCTGGCCGGCGTCAACCACCTGATCGAGATCGTTCGGAAGAAGAACTACGCGCCGAACAACACGCTGATCCTCGTCTGGGACTTCGGCGTCCCGATCTCCATCGTGGCGCTGCTGATCTCGATCGGCACCTTCTGATTCCCGCGTGTCACCTGCCGGGTGTGCGCGCGTAGTACCACCCGACTACTCCTGAGAGAAGCTGCCTTCCGCCGCTCCGGGAACATCACCGGCGTCCGGCCCCGCAGCACCGTTGGGACCCTGGAGCAGATCGATGATCCGGTCGGTGTTGGAGCGGATCGCCGAGATGTTGCTGAACATCCACTTGGGCGGCGCGTTGTCGGGCATCGCTTCGAACTTCTGCTCCCAGTCGATGCTCGGCACCTTCGAAGCGACGAGCTTCAACAGAACCCCGACGCCGACGATCAGTCCGATGAACAGCAGGATCTTCTTCATGTGGCATCGCTCCTCAGCGACTCGAGAGACGGATCGTGGCGAAGCGCAGCAGGACATCGCCCTCACTTCATTCGACGGAGCTCGGCGTCAACGTCAGCTTCCGTGACCGGCCCCCGGATGTAGTCCCACAGGCCGAGCAGCAGCCCCACGCCCCATCCCGCGATCACCCATCCCGGCCAGAAGTAGCCGGCCCCGGTCAGCGCCCAGACGCCGACGAGAAATGCGTTGACCACGACGTAAGCGACCACGCCGCCCTGGAGGTTGCGACGCTTCTGCACCCGCTTTCGGGCCGCATCCCGCTCGGTGTCGGTCGATGCTTCAGGCGCCCCGGTCACGTCATCCATCGTCGTCCTCCATCTCGCGGGGAGCAGCCAAGATCGGGCGGCTCCACCAGTAGATGCCCGGGACCGGCGAGCGCAGTAGGGCCATCGGTCCCAACTCTCCGGCCGGTGGGGGAGCGACGGCGCGAGGATCGGCAGGACTGAGGCCCGACGCGATGCCGTCAGTCCCGGGTCATGCCTCCCGGCGCGAGTGAGAGCTCGCCCGCCGCTTCGGCTTCGAGTTGTCGATTTGGCCCGCGGCCGTTCGACGTGGGTGCAGCCGTTGCGCGACCAGAGCGGCTTGACAACCCTCACGTCACCCACTGAAGGTGGTTCCCATGCTGTCCGTGAGCAAGTACGACCAGGAATACGTCGACCAGTGCCGGGCCCGACTCGATGTTGCGCTCGCCAAGTACCGGGCGCTCGTGAAGACCGCGAAGAAGCCGGCGGTCGACGCCTTCGAACCGGAGTTCTTCGCCAACCTGGTCGTGGTGTTGGATGCCTCCTTCGTGCACCGACTTCGAGGGAAGGAGGGGAAGGACGGGAATCCGCTCAACGAGGTGCGAGTGCTGTGCACGTCGTTGCTACAGAACGGCGGTGAGATGATCGCCGACTCGACGATCAAGATGAAGCCGGCGACCTCCGTGTTGAAGTACGACGTGGGCGACCAGATCGCGCTGACCGAAAAGGACTTCGTGGCCATCTCGAAGGCGTTCTTCGCCGAGATCGAGAGCAAGTACGTGGAGCGCTGAGCGCGTTCGGGTCGGTTCGGCCGTCGCGACCCTGTCCCGGGGGACCATCAGTCGACGACCACGTCGCCGGGGAGGCGACGTTCCACCAGGCGATCACAGCGGTTCTGCAGCTGGTCGACGTAGCTCGGCTTCGTGGGAATGAGGAACGTCCCGCATCGAATCGCGTCGAGCACCGGATCAACGATCGCGTCCGGTCGAAGCCCGGTGGCTGTCGTGTTTGCCAGGAAGTCGAGCACGACGCGTCCGCTCTCGGTCTCGTCTCGGCCGTACCGCTCGCTGCGAACGCGAGCGCTCTGCGCGATGCCGGTGTCCACCGCGCTGGGAACGAGCACCGACGCGCCAATCCTCGAATGCACGAAGGCGAGGTCATGCGCGAGGCACTCGGTGAGGCTGAAGACGGCGGCCTTCGAGACGACGTACGGAGCCGAGATCGGTCCGGACACCAGTGCCGCGACCGACGACGTGTTCACGACGTGACCGTCGGTGTCCTGGGCGATCATGCGCGGAACGAAGCTCGAGATCGCGTGCACGACGCCCATGAGGTTCACGCCGAACGACCATTCCCAGTCGCCGAGGCTGCGCTCCCAGCTCAGCCCGCCCTGGAACACCCCGGCGTTGTTGCACAGCAGGTCCACCCGGCCGAAGACGTCGAACGCCTCGTCCGCGAGGGCAGCGACCGAAGCGGGATCGGCGACATCGACATGCACCGCGCGCCCACCGCACTCCGCCGCGGTGGCCCGAGCGGCGGCGGCATCGATGTCGGCAACGACGACCGACATCCCTTCGGTCGCGAAGCGACGGCACATCGCGGCGCCGATCCCCCCGCCGGCCCCGGTCACGACCGCGATGCGGTCATTCAGCTCAGGCAGCATCTCGCCATCCTGCTCGGCGGCGGGTCGCGTGTCCTGGATGAGTCCCAAATGGTAGCCAATGTGTTACCGTAACGGTCTCGTTACCGAGAGGGGAGCTTCATGGCTGTCACCGTCGTGCGCTACACGACCAAGCCGGACCGCGCCGATGAGAACCAGGCGTTCGTCGAGAAGGTCTTCGCCGAGCTCGCCGCCCACCGCCCTGACGGCCTGCGGTACATGACCTTCCGCCTCGAGGACGGCGTGACCTTCGTCCACGTCGCATCGGTCGAGACCCCCGACGGGACGAATCCCTTGGGATCGGTCCCCGCGTTCGGTGCGTTCCAGCGCGAGATCGCCGACCGGTGTGAAGAGGGCCCCGTCGTCATGGGCGCGACCGTCGTCGGCACCTACGGATTCATGACCGGCGCCGCACAGTGAAGTTCTACGAGGCCACGGCGACGATCGATGCGGGTGCCGACGTGGTCTGGTCCGTGCTCAAGGACGGATCCGCGTATCGGGCGTGGGGCTCCGGCGTGGAGCAGGTCGAGGGATCGATCGCCACCGGTGAACGCATCAAGGTGCATGCCGCGGTCAGCCCCGGTCGTGCGTTCCCGGTGAAGGTGCAGATCGACGAAGCCGGCGGGACCATGACGTGGACCGGGGGTATGCCGCTCGGATTGTTCCGCGGAGTGCGAACCTTCACGGTGACGCCGATGGCCGGCGGAGGAACGGACTTCAAGATGCGCGAGGAGTACACCGGCCCGATGCTCGGACTCATCTGGAAGTCCATGCCCGACCTCGGGCCGTCGTTCCAGCAGTTCGCCACCGCGCTCAAGGTCCGAGCCGAGCAAGCCACACGGGATGCGTGACGGGCGGTGGCTGCGAGCGCACCCGCCGGCGACCCGTTCGAGGCACTCGGTGACCCGAACCGGCGCGCGATCGTCGAGCTCCTGAGCCGCGGCGAGAGCTCGGTGCAGGAGCTTGCCGATGCCCTCCCGATCAGCCGCCCGGCGGTCTCCCGGCACCTCCGGCTGCTGAAGGAAGCGGGTCTGGTCGTCGAAGAGCCCCTGGGCACGCGCCGGATCTACCGGCTCCAAGATGACGGCGTCGAAGCCGCGCAGGCGTACCTCGCCCAGGTCTGGGGTGATGTGGTCACACGCTTTCGGTTGACCGCCGAGAACACCACGCCACGGCGCACCGGGACGAAGCCGGGTCGCCGGTGATCGAGCCGCTCCGGTTGAGCTACGAGATCGACTGCACCGCCGAGCACGCCTTCGACGTGTGGACGACACAACTGTCCATGTGGTGGCCACGGGGACACTCCGCGTCTGGTGATCCCGACACCCGGGTCGTGCTCGAGCCGCGTCTCGGAGGCCGCATCTTCGAAAGGACCTCGGACGGAACGGAGATCGACTGGGGCGAGATCACGCGCTGGAGCCCGCCGTCCCAACTCGGTTACGTCTGGCACATCGGGCGTGATCGAACGGACGCAACGGACGTCGAGCTGAGCTTCGTCGACATCGGGGGTGGGCGGACCCGCCTCGACATCGTGCACACCGGATGGGAACGCCTGGGCGAAGCGGGTGTCGCCTTCCGCCAGGCCAACACCAACGGCTGGGATTCGCTGATCCCGCGCTACCTCGAGGCTGCGCGAGCGCGCTGAGCCGCTTGGCGCGCGCCGGAGTCCAAGCGCGTGCACGCGTGCGGACCGGGCGCCGCCAACCGTTGCGACGCGACGGAAGCGAGCGCTGCGGTTGTCGACCCGTTGCCACCCGGATACGGTCCGGGGGAGTCGTCGCACGGAGCAGGGCCGTGCCGGCGCGTGAGCAGGGGAGGTCCGATGGTGGCAGGGCGGATCGAGCACATCGTCGTGCTCATGCTCGAGAACCGGTCGTACGACCACATGCTCGGCTTCGTGCCGATCAAGGGCGGCAACGAGCCGGGGAAGGACGAGGACGGCAACCCGTTGCAGTGCCCGGAGAGCCGCACGGTCGCCGGGTCCCCGATGACGAGATCCTGGTCCGATGGCCGGTACGCGTCGCCGCTCGATCCAGGGCATTCGCACGCTGCGGTCATGCAGCAGCTCGGCGCGAACCCGAAGGCCGAGTACGCGCCCGACAACCGGGGGTTCATCGAGAGCTACCTCGACAAGGCTCGAGGGAAGAGCCCGGAGCTTCGCGATCGCCTGAGCTGGCGTCTGCGGCTCTTGGGAGCGGTCACGCTCGCGGTCGCGGCCGCCCAGTTCCCGTGGCGGTTCGTCGCACTCGGTTGGGCGCTCGTCCTGTTCGCGATCGCGGTCGTCGGCTTCCTCCTCGTTTGGAAGGCGACCTCGGTCTCGGGCCATGTCCCGAGGACGATCCTCGATTCGCTCTATCGGAAGTCGAAGCCCAGGTTCATCGTCATCCTGGTCCTGGCGTTGATGGCCGTGGGCTGGCTGATCGTCGGCGCGTTCGTCGACGCGCTCTGGGCGAGGATCGTGACCGCAGTCATCTTGGCGGGGGTCGGCGGCGCGCTCGTCGCGCTCGCGTCCAAGGTCGGCCGGCACGAGATCGTGGTGAACGCGGACACGGTGCTCCAGCGCGCCATCATGAGCTCGTTCGCGCCGGACAAGATCAAGCCTCTGACCGAGCTCGCGCAGGGCTTCGCGACGTGCACGAGCTGGTTCTGCCCGGTGCCGGGGGAGACCTGGCCGAACCGGAACTTCGTGCACTCCGGAACGTCCGACGGAGCCGTCGACATCGAGTACCGCCTCTTCGACGACCCCACCATCTACGAGCGGCTCGACGAGCACTTCGGGGACGCGCCGGGCGTAGTGCCGTGGCGCATCTACTTCAAGGGCGTTCCCCAGGTGCTCGCCTTCCCGAAGCTCTGGAAGCACCTCGGTCCCGAGGCCGCGCCGGATACGCGCTTTCGCACGCTGGACCGCCTGATCGAGGACATCGAGAAGGGGGACCTTCCCCGGTACAGCTTCATCGAGCCCTTTCACGGCACGAACATCCCCGGAACGGAGTTCGCCGCGCTCGGCACCACGAACAGCCAGCACTCGGGCAACAACAAGATCGCGCTCGCCGAGTACGACTCCGA
>JADGON010000120.1 GCA_017882945.1 Acidimicrobiia bacterium
GGTACTTGGTGACGAGGTCGCGGACGAGCGGCTCGAGCTCCGCCACCGCCTTCGGGGTGAACACCCGGCTCACGAGCCGCCGCAGCCGCTCGTGGTCGGGAGGATCCATGAAGATGATCGAACCCGCCACGAGCGAGCCGATCTTCGTCTCCGCGAGCTGATCGAGCGTGATGCCCTTCGAGCTCGTGAACGTCTGCCAGTCCCGGTGCGCGATGACGACGTCGTCATAGCGCGACAGCGCCCAGAACCCGTACCGCTCGCTGTAGTAGCAGGGGGCCTCGTCGCGCAGCCGGCGGTACGTGTCGTAGGGATCGTCGAAGAAGTCGGCCGACAGCGGGTCGAACTCGATCGCGACGTTCGCCATCAGCCCATCCTCCGTCGTCGGGTCCCGGTCACAGCGTCGCCGTGTTGACGTTCTCGTTGGTCGTCAACGTCAACGTGCGACCCACGAGCTCATCCTCCTCGGCCGACCTGAGGAGCTCGGCATCGAGCATCTTCGCGTACGAGCGCCCGCCGGCGGGCAGATCACAGACCGCGACGCCCCACTCGGGCCCGCCGTCGCGCCCGTGCACCACCGAGTAGGCGGCGACCGACGCCGGGCCCGCGTAGGTGTCGCGGATCTCCACGGCCGGCTGCGCCGGGGACGGCAGTGGCGGCGTGGGCGGGGTCACACCGGGCTCGGTGGAGTAGACGCCGTAGACGTGCTTGGTCATGTGCATCCCGACCCCGCTGACCATCCCGTACGCACCCGGGTCCTCGCGCAGCACCCGCGCCATCGTCGCGATCGAGTGGGTCAGGTAGTCGCTGCCCGCGCCCCCGTGGTACGGGAGCCCGCCAGTGACGGTCAACGGCCGCGGATCGAACAGGCCGAGGCCGAGCGCGTCGCGCGCGAAGTTCACCGACGAGCTGAAGCACGAGTAGAGGTCCAGATGGGCGACGTCGTCGATGCCGATGCCCGCCGCCGCCAGCGCCGCGGCCGAGGCGTGCTCCATCGCGGGTGACCGCCACATGTCCAGGTGCTCGGCCACGTACACCGGGTCCGTCGCGTAGCACCAGCCGCGTAAGTACACCCGGCGATCGCGCGGCACGCCCATCGCGTCCGCCGCCTCGTGGCTCGTCAGCAGCAGCGCGGCTGCCATGTCCACGTCCATGATCGAGACCATGTACTTCGTGTACGGGTAGCCGACCATGCGGTTCGTCGGGCCCGCGGTGATGATCTCCTCCGCGGACCGCTCGACCGGGAACCACGCCTCGGGGTTCGCGGCTGCCACCCGCGTGAACCGCTCCCACTGATCCCCGAGCTGCGCGCGGTACTCGTCGAGCGCGACGCCGAGATGCGCACGGCGCGCGTTGTCGAACACCGCGAACGTGAGCCAGGCCTGGAACACCTCGTGCGCGACCTCCGCCGGGTGGAACGGCGCCTCCCAGGGGAACGGCCGCTTCTCCTCCGGCTTGAAGGAGTACGGGTAGCGCTCACCCTTCGCCTTGAACCGCTTCTGGGTCGCGAGCGCCTCCGCGCCGACGACGAGCGCGACGTCGAGCTCGTTGTGCAGGATCTGCTCGGCCAGGTTCTGGACGAGCAGCTGCGGGGTCGTGCCGCCGATGCCCGAGTAGAACTTCCGCTTCGGGTCCACGCCGAGGCGATCCGCGAGGCGCGCCGCGGGATCGTCGTACTGCCAGGTCTGGGTGAACACGACGTCGAGTGCATCCAGCCGGTCGAGAACCGACCCGCCGGTGCCACTGTCGGCAGCCGCCGCGCGCGCGACCTCTTCCCACATCGCGAGCGGTTCGGGCGCTCCGGCGTCACCTACCTCGTCCTTGTGCCAGGTACGCGTCGCGACCCCGACGAGGCACGGAGCGCGCGGGTCGGTCGGCACTACTTGCCCTGCCAGTTCGGGGCGCGCTTCTCGGCGAAGGCCCTCGGCCCTTCCTTCGCGTCCTCGGTCTGGAAGATCATCGACGAGAGCGCGCTCTCGTTCTTGTACGCATCGCGCAGGTTCATGCCGAGCCCCTCCCACACGCTCTGCTTCGTCGCCTGCACCGCGAGTGGCGCATTGGCGGTGATGCGTCGCGCGTATGCGTAGGCCGCATCGAGCAGCTCCTCACGCGGGACGATCGCGTTGAGCAGACCCATCTCGTAGGCCCGCGCGGCCGAGATGAGATCCGCGCAGAGAAGGAACTCCATCGCGAGCGGAAAGGGGATCTGGCGCGGCAGCCGCACCGTGGTACCCCCGCCGGCGAAGAGCCCACGCTTGGGTTCCATCACCGCGAACTGGGCCTCCGGGCACGCGACGCGGATGTCCACCCCTCCGAGCATCTCCATCCCCCCGGCCGCGCAGAACCCGTTGACCGCCGCGATGATCGGCTTCCAGATCTTGGCGCCGCGCAGGACGGCCTTGGTCCCGTCGTCGAGCCGGTAGCCGTCGATCTCGGTGAGGCCCTTCTCCGCGATCTCCCGCTGGTACTTGGTGATCTCGGGGACGTACTTCTTGAGGTCGGCACCGACGAAGAACGTGTCCTCGACGCCGGTGATGATGGCCACCCACGCGTTCTCGTCGGCGTTGAAGCGGTCCCAGGCCTCCCGCAGCAGCTTGAAGTGCTCCATGTCGGCGGAGTTGCGGGCTTCCGGACGATCGATCGTGATGAGGACGATGTGCTCGTCGTCGAGTGTGTAGTGAATCGGCATACCTGACACGCTAGTCAGGTACACCGGAGCGCTCCCCGGGCACCGACAGTGACCAAACCCGCGGGCCGGCCTCGCTCTGCTCGACGCAGCGCGTTCGGCGACCAGGAATTCCACCACCTCGAACTCGCGGGGCGCGATGGTGGTCAGTGCGTGGACGACACCCTCGCCATGTTGGTCGTGGCCCGAGCACTCGTGGCGTCGTATCCGACCTGGACCGACGAGCACGGCAGCAACGTCGATCAGCTCGCGGCAATCGCAGTCGCCGCCCTCGCGGAGCACGGCCTCCTGCTCGAGCCCCGGCCCGACCCCCTCCGCGCCGCCCACACCTGACGCGCGCCTGGGACCGCAACAGCTCGCCGCGGTCGCTGACGCGGCAAGGACCGCCCGGCGCCACCGGCCAGCTCCCGGGTCGGGGCGTTCGGCGCCGGGAGACCTTCGGAAGAGTAGGTTGCGCCCGTGCGGATCTCGGCGAAGGCTGACTACGCGGTACGGGTCGCGGCAGAGCTCGCGGCGGCGACCCCGCGCGAGCCGATCAAGGGAGAGCGGCTCGCGTCGGCGCAGGAGATCCCGCTGAAGTTCCTCGAGAACATCCTCGGCTCCATGCGCACCGCGGGCATCGTCGCGTCGAAGCGCGGTGCCGAGGGCGGCTACCTCCTGGCCCAGGCCCCGAACAAGGTCACGGTGGCCGATGTGATTCGAGCGGTCGACGGCCCGCTCGGCGCGGTCCGCGGCGAGCCGCCCGAAGATCTCACCTACCCCGGACCCGCCGCGCGCGTCGTCGACGTGTGGATCGCCGCGCGGGCAAGCCTCCGCTCCGTGCTCGAGCACGTGACGCTGGCCGACCTCGCGGCGGGCAAGCTGTCGGCCAAGATCGAGAAGATGGTCGCGGATCCCGAGGCTCGGCACCGACGGTGACCGACGACCACGAGCTGGCCGCCCGCGTCGCGCAGGACGCCGGGCGGCTGCTCCTGAAGCTGCGCGAGGCGAGCGACGACCCCGCGACGCTGAAGGCTGCCGGTGACGCGCAGGCCAACGTCTTCATCCTCGACGCGCTGCGGTCCGCGCGACCGGGCGACCCGATCCTGTCGGAGGAGTCCGCCGACGACCCGAGCCGGCTCACCTCGTCGCGGGTCTGGATCGTGGACCCGCTCGACGGGACTCGCGAGTTCGGCGAGCAGGGACGCGATGACTGGGCGGTGCACATCGCGCTGTCGGTCGACGGGGTGGCGACCATCGGGGCCGTCGCCCTGCCGGCGCGCCACCTCGTGCTCGCGACGCAGCCCGCGCCGAGGGTTCCGCCGCGAGGCGCCGGCCCGGTGCGGCTGGTCGTCAGCCGGACCCGCCCGCCCGCGGTGACCGACCGGATCCAGGCCGCGCTCGACGCCGAGCTCGTGCCGATGGGCTCGGCCGGAGCCAAGACCATGGCGATCGTCCTCGGCGACGCGGACGTCTACGCCCATGCGGGCGGGCAGTACCAGTGGGATTCCGCCGCACCCGTGGCGGTGGCTCGGGCCGCCGGGCTCCACACCTCCCGGATCGATGGCTCGCCCCTGCGCTACAACGAGCCGGACCCCTACCTCCCCGATCTCCTCGTGTGCCGGCCCGAGCTCGCCGACCAGGTCATCGCGGCCGCCGCGAGCTGAGGCGGTTGGGGGGACGGCTACAATCGCCCCTCCTATTGGGCCCGTCCCAACGGAGCCGGAGGTAGCGGGGATGGCAGAAACGACGATCTCGCATCTCGACGCGCTCGAGGCCGAGTCGATCCACATCTTCCGCGAGGTCGCCGCCGAATTCGAGCACCCGGTCCTCCTCTTCTCCGGGGGCAAGGACTCCGCCGTCATGCTGCGGATCGCCGAGAAGGCGTTCTGGCCCGCCCGGCTGCCGTTCCCCCTCATGCACGTGGACACGGGGCACAACTTCCCCGAGGTCCTCGACTACCGGGACCGCCGGGCCGCCGAGCTGGGTGCCGAGCTGGTCGTCGGCTCCGTCCAGGCGTCGATCGACGCCGGGCGGGTGACCGAGGACCCGGGACCCAAGGCCATCCGCAACCGGCTCCAGAGCGTGACCCTGCTCGACTCGATCGAGGAGCACGGCTTCGACGCGGTGTTCGGCGGTGGGCGGCGCGACGAGGACAAGGCCCGCGCCAAGGAGCGCGTCTACTCCTTCCGTGACGAGTTCGGGCAGTGGGATCCCAAGAACCAGCGACCGGAGCTGTGGAACCTCTTCAACGGCCGGCACCGCAAGGGCGAGCACATCCGGGTGTTCCCGATCTCGAATTGGACCGAGCTCGACGTGTGGCAGTACATCGAGCGCGAAGAGATCGAGCTCCCGTCGATCTACTACTCGCACCGTCGCGAGGTGTTCACCCGTGACGGCATGCTCCTGGCGGTCACCGAGTTCGTCA
>JADGON010000458.1 GCA_017882945.1 Acidimicrobiia bacterium
CTGGTTGGATTGACGGCTTCCCAGCCCTGTTTAATCCGTGGCCATGGCGACACTCCCGAAACGGACGCTCGGAACTTCCGGACCGACCGTGAGCGCACTTGGGCTCGGGTGCATGGGCATGTCCGACCTGTACGGCCCGACCGACCGGGCGGAGAGTCTGGCGACCATCGACGCGTCGAGGGAGGCCGGGATCACATTGTTCGATACCGGCGACTTCTACGGCATGGGTCACAACGAGCTGCTGGTGGCCGAGGGCCTTCGCGGCCGGCCGCGGGCCAGCTACCAGCTGAGCGTGAAGTTCGGTGTCCTGCGCGCACCGAGCGGTCAGGTGCTCGGGGTCGACACCCGACCGGCGTCGGTGAAGAGCTCGTTGTCGTACTCGCTTCGCCGTTTGGGTGTCGACGCCGTCGACATCTACCGGCCTGCCCGCCTCGACCCGGCGGTGCCGATCGAGGACACCGTCGGCGCGATCGCCGAGATGGTGACGGCCGGCTACGTGGGCGCCATCGGCCTGTCCGAGGTCGGCGCCGACGCGCTGCGACGGGCCCACGCGGTGCACACCATCTGCGATCTCCAGATCGAGTACAGCCTGTTCAGCCGCGGCATCGAAGACGAGATCCTGCCGGCCTGCCGCGAGCTCGGCATCGGGATCACCGCCTACGGCGTGCTGTCCCGAGGTCTTCTGAGCGGTCATTGGACCGCCGAGCGCTCAGCCGAGGCCGACTTCCGCGCCGGCAGCCCGCGTTTCCAAGGCGACAACCTCACCCGCAACCTCGCTCTCGTCGACGCGCTACGGGTGGTAGCCGAACAGGCGGGTGTGACGGTCGCCCAGCTGGCGATCGCCTGGGTTCTCGACCGGGGACGCGACATCGTCGCGTTGGCCGGCGCCCGCCGCCGCGACCGCCTCGCCGAATCGCTCGGCGGCTTCGCCGTTCAGTTCGACGACGACCTGCGCGCCGCTGTCGAAGCCGCGGTGCCGGCGTCCGAAGTCGCGGGCGCCCGCTACAACGAAGCCGGCATGGCCAGTCTCGACAGCGAGCGCCCGACAACGTGACCCGCGGCCGAGGCCGCATCGGAACCGGAGTCACCGCCCGCGGATCACAACCGACGCGCCGTGAGCATCAACGCGAGGCCGGGCAGCTCGAGTGCGCCGACGGTTCCGCTCCTCCCAGGGTCTGACGACCGTCGCGCTCATCTCCCTGTTGCCGCCCTGAAGGCGGTAACCAGCTCGGAGTAGACGTCTTGCGCCGCGGCGTAGGACTCCGGAACGGGAACGTGGACAAGGAAGTCGGTGACGCCGGCTTCGGCGAGCGGCGGCAGACGGTCCATGGTTGCCCCGAGGTCGAGCGATCGGTGCTGCCGCTGCAGTGGCAACGGAGCGAGAACCGCCAGGGCTGCACCGTCACCGCCGGCAGCATCGACTTCGGCGCGCATGCGCGGGATGCTGGCCACGGGATCGGCGGCGTCGTCACCCCACGGGATCCAGCCGCTACCGAAGCGGGCGAGACGTCGCGCGACTGGCTTGTTGCACCGCCCACTCACCCAGATCGGTACGCCCCCAGTCTGAAGGGGCTTGGGCATCGAGTGGATCCCCTCGAAGCGGAGCTCGGGTGACGCGAAGCTCGCGCACTGCTCGCGCCACAGCGTCAGGCAGACCTCGAGCGACTGGTCGAGCAAGCGCCCGCGCGCTTTGAAGTCGAGACCCGCAGCTTCGTACTCCTCTTGCTGCCAGCCGATGCCGACTCCGAGGTCGACGCGACCTTGCGAGAGGACGTCGAGGGTGGCCAGCTGCTTGGCGAGAACGACCGGCCGCCGCAGCGCCGCGAGCAGTATGTAGGTGCCGAGTCGAACTCGGTCCGTCTGGGCCGCCACGGCAGCGAGGACGGTGAGTGGCTCGAGCCAGTGACCATCGGGGCCGGTGGGTTGGCGTCCGCCCTCGACTCCTCCGGTCTCTACTCGCCCGTAGGCCTCGAGGTTCTCGCCGAACACCACGTGGTCGGAGACGACGATCCGGTCGATGCCGCTCTGGTCGGCAGCCCGAGCGACGTCGAAGACGTGGTCCCAGGTTCCGGGATCCTCGGCGGCGTAGGTGGGGACTAAGACCGTGAGCCGCGCGGCAGTCATGGACTCGTCACGACGCCCGAAATCGGAGCGGGAGATGCTTGACGCTGCCGTTGACGATCGAGCTCAGGCGCTCTACCGCTCCCGCGACTTCAAACCATTCCAAGCGCGCCAGCAGGTGACGGAAGACCGTCTCGAGCTCGACGCGCGCGACGTGTGCACCCATGCAGAAGTGCTCGCCGAAGCCAAACGCAAGGTGGGGGTTCGGACGACGATCGACGCGGAACACGAACGGATCCTCGAAGACCTCCTCGTCGCGGTTCGCCGACGCGAAGTACAGCGCCACCTGCTGTCCCGCGCCGATCTTCATTCCGCGAACTTCGCAGTCCTCGGTCGCGGTGCGGGTGAAGTGGCTAATGGGGCTGGCCCAGCGCAGGATTTCCTCGACGGCGTCGGGCATCAGCTCCGGACGGCTGCGCAACTTCTTCCACTCGTCACGGTGCTCGCAGAAGGCAAGCAAGCCCCCACTGATCGCGTTGCGCGTCGTCTCGTTGCCCGCCTCGACCAGGAGCTCGGAGTACGAGACGAGCTGCTCGTCGGTGAGCGGCGCTCCGTCGATCTCGCCGCGGATCAGCTCGCTCACCAGATCGTCCTGGGGGTCACTGCGGCGCTGATCGATCAGGCTCCGGAAGTAGACGTGCACCTCGCCACGAGCCCGCTTGATGGTCTGGCCGGCCGTTTCACCCGGGCGCCGGTACTCCGGATCGTTCTTGCCGATCACCTCGTTGGTCCACCGGAACAGCAGCCCCCAGTCCTCACTCGGCACGCCGAGGATCCACGCGATCACAGCAAGCGGAAACGGAGCGGCGATGCGCTCGACGAAGTCGAGCTCACCGTCGGCGCCCGCGGGAGCTGCGCCGTCGAGGATCTCGACCGCGATGCGATCGATGTCGTCGCGCCGCGTTCGCACGGCACGGGGCGTGAAGCGTGCGTTCGCGACCTTGCGCATCGGACCATGCCGCGGCGGATCGAGCATGACCACCATCTCCGACGACGTCACCGCGGCACCGGCGCGGCGCAGAGTGATCCCCTGCGCGCTCGAGAACCGGAGCGGTTGCTTCAGGATCTCCAAGATGTCGGCGTGCTTCGTGATCGCCCAGAACGGCTCGAGTCCTGGTGGTGTGAAGTACGCCACGGGCGCTTCGGCCCGTAGCCGCGTCCAGAGCTCGTGGGGGTACCCGTCGCGCGCGTAACGCGAGGGATCGACGAGGTCCAGCGCGTCTTGAACGGCGGTCATCGGGTTCTCGGCTCCCTCGGAAGACCGAGCAGACGCTCGCCGATGACGTTGCGTTGGATCTCGTTCGTCCCTCCCATGATCGACGCCGCCCGCGACGCCAGAAGACCAAGTACCCAGCGCCCGCCGTCGACGGCATGCTCGTCGGTGGGAAGCAGCAGCGCGTCGGGCCCGAGCACCGCGACGGCGGCCTCGTAGAGCCGCTGGCTCATTCCTGCCCAGAACAGCTTGACGAGGCTCGACTCCGGACCGATCTCTTCCCCGCGCTCGAGTCGCGTGAGCGTGCGCTGGTTGTGCAGGCGGAAGATCTCGACTTCTATCCATGAGGTCGCAAGCCGCTGGCGTGTGAGCGGATCGCCACGCCGCCCGGTGCGTTGACACGCCTGCAACAAGAGATCGATCGCTATCTGGTGGAGCACCTGCTCCTTCCAGACGAACGAGGCGCCCCGCTCGTTGGCCAGCGTCGTTCCGGCCACGCGCCAGCCTTCGTTCTCCGGACCGATGAGGTGCTCGACCGGGACCTCGACCTCGTCGAGGAAGACTTCGTTGAACTCGCTCTCACCTGTCATCTGGCGCAGCGGGCGGATCTCCACGCCCTTCGCCGTCATCGGGAGCGCCAGCATCGAGATCCCCTTGTGACTGGGAGCGCTCGGATCTGTCCGGACCAGCGCGATGCCCCAGTCGGCGAAGCGCGCGTACGACGACCAGACCTTCTGACCGGTCACGCGGTACACACCGCCACGCTTCTCGGCGCGCGTCGAGAGACCGGCGAGGTCGCTCCCCGCGTCGGGCTCGCTGAACAGCTGGCACCAGACATCGTCGCCGGAAAGGATCCTCGGCATCCACCGCAGGCGCTGTTCCTCGGTGCCGTGCGCCATCAGGGTCGGACCTACGAGGCTGACGCCGGCGCGCCCCAGCAGCGGCGGCGCGTCCGCGCGTGCAAGCTCCTCGTTGTAGACCGCGACCTGCGCCAGCGAGGCGCCACGCCCGCAGTACTCGACCGGCCAGTGGATGCCGACCCATCGTGCAGCGTGAAGCGTCCGCTGCCACTCGCGCAGCACCTCGGCTTCCTCGCGTGTGCCCGCGATATCGACGTCGGGCGGCGGATGTTCGATCAGCCACGAGCGCAGCTCGTCACGGAACTGCTGATCGTGGGCCGGCATCGCCGCTCCGGGTTCCCGGCCTCGCTCGTGGAGCAACGCGGTCACTGCCGTCCGGCTGACCACGTGATGGTCTTGAGCTGGCTGTACTCGAGCAGGCCGTAGTCGCCGTACTCGCGTCCGATGCCAGATTGCTTGTAGCCGCCGAACGGGCCCCAGGGGCTCGGGCCTCCACCGCCACCGTTGATGGTGACGGTCCCCGCGCGGAGCCGCTGCGCGATCGCGTAGGCGCGCGTCGGTTCCGGGTGCCAGAGGCCGGCGGCGAGCCCGTAGCGCGTGTCGTTGGCAATGGCCACCGCCTCCTCCTCGCCGTCGAAGGGAATCACGACGCCCACGGGGCCGAAGATCTCCTCCTGGGCGACGGTCATGGAGTTGTCGACGTCGGCGAACAGGGTCGGCTCGACGAAGAAGCCCCGGGGGAGGCCCGCGGGCCGGCCGCCGCCGCAGGCCAGACGCGCCCCCTCGGCGGTACCGGCGGCGACGTACCGCTCGACCCGCTCGCGCTGCGCTTCCCGGATCAACGGTCCCATCGTGACCTTGGGCTCCGCGGGGTCGCCGACCTTGATCTTGCCGAGGAAGGCACTCAGGCCCTCCACTACTTCGTCATAGACGCTGCGCTCGGCGAGGATGCGCGTAGGCAGCGCGCAACCCTGCCCGGCGTGGATGGTGAACGCATACGCGGCACCCGTCGCGAACTTGGCGATGTCGGAGCCGGCGAACACGATGTTGGGTGACTTGCCGCCCAGCTCGAGCAGGGTCTTCTTGAGGCCGTCTGCGGCTTGACTCATGATCTTCTTGCCCACGATGTCGGAGCCGGTGAAGCTCACCATGTCAACGCCGGGGTGGGTGGTGAGGTGCTCGCTTGCGGCCACGTCGCCGGTGATGATGTTGAGCACGCCGGGTGGCAAACCCGCGGCGTCGGCGATCTCGCCGAGCACCAACGCCTCGAGGGGCGTGTGGGGCGAGGGCTTGAGCACCACGGAGTTGCCCATCGCAAGGGCGGGCGCGACCTTCGCCAGGTTCAGGTACAGCGGGAAGTTGAACGCGGTGATCGCCGCCACCACGCCGATCGGCTCCTTGAGGATGACGCCCTGGCCGAGGCCTCTCGGGCTGACCTGGGGAGGGAGCGAGTCGAGGTAGGGAAAGCTCGCCGCGCGCTCGGCAAACCAGGCCGTGTACCGGAGGCCGGTGTCGAACTGCATGGCCTCGGCGATCGGACGCGCCGAACCTGCCTCCGCGATGATGAGATCGACCAGCTCCGCGCGCCGATCTGTGATGGCCTCGGTGAACCGTACGAGCACGTCCGACCGCTCGCGCGGCGACATCCCCGGCCAGGGTCCTTCGTCGAAGGCGCGTCGCGCGGCAGCGACGGCACGATCCACGTCTGCGACGGACGCCTGCGGTACCTGACCGATGACCTGTTCGGTGGCCGGATTGATGACATCGAGCGCGTCCTCGCTCGAGCCGTCGACCCAATCGCCGTCGATGTAGAGCCGATAGCTCGCGAGCTGCGCGGTGGTCATGGTCGCTTCCTTCCGACCGGTGCGGTCAGCGGCGTGAACTCGACATGGAGACGCTCCAGGCCGCGGAGCATGTAGAGGGGGGTGTACTCGTAGCGACGGGCACCGGCCGGGCCGTGCGCCGCATCCGAGATCCTGATGTCGCCCATGCGGTCGAGGATGCGCTCGAAGCTCACGCGGGCCTCGGCCCGGGCGAGGGGCGCCCCGGCGCAGCTGTGGATGCCGAACCCGAACCCGAGGTGCTGGCGCCCGTTCACACGGTCGAGCCTGAGCTCCGTCGGCTGTTCGAACTCGCGCGGGTCGCGGTTCGCGGCGGCGTTGACCATCATCACCGTGCTGCCCGCTGGAACGTCGACTCCGCCGATCGTCGTCGGAACGCGTGACAGCCGGAAATCTCCCTGGATCGGGCTCTCGAGCCGCAGCGCCTCCTCGATGAAGCTCGGAATGCAGTCACGTTCGTCGCGGAGCAGCTCTTGCAGCTCGGGACGCTCGCCGACGAACCGGAGCGCTTGGCCAAGGAGACGGGCCGTGGTCTCCTGGCCGGCCGCGAACAGGTTGACGGCGATCAGCATCACGTCGTGGGCCTCAGGCAATGAGCCGTCGGGGAACGTGGCGGTAGCGAGATCGGTCAGCACGTCGTGGCGCGGCTCGCGGCGACAATCCTCGATGAAGGTCGTGAACCGCTCGTAGAGGAAGTCCAAGGGCTTGTGCGCCATCCCCTCGCCGGCTTTCCGGCGGCGTCGAGTGGGACGTCGATCGCCTTGCAGCTCCTCACGAAACGTCGCGTGGTCTGCTTCGGGAACGCCGAGCAGGTCGGCGACGACCAGCAGGGTGAAGGGGTCCGCGTACTCATGGATGAATTCGCACTCACCGCGGTCGAGGAACTCGTCGATCTGACGATCGGCGAGCCGCCACATGAAGTCCTCGTTCTCCTTCAGGCGCTTCGGCGTGATCAGCCGCATCAGCAACCCGCGGTGCGCGGTGTGCTTCGGTGGATCGAACGTGGGCAGCTGGTCGCTGAAGGGCAGCTCGTCGCGGTGCTGCTCGATCAGCGCGCTGACGTCGTCGCCTTCGAGCGGCACCGGGAACCCGGGGAACGGTCCGCTGACGGAGTTGCACGACGAGAACGTTGCGCTGTCCCGGTACACCGCCATTGCTTCCTCGTAGCCGGTGACCATGAACACACCCTGATGCGGCTCGCGCCACACCGGACCCTGTTCACGCAGGTACTCGTAGTAGGGATACGGATCTTGATATAGAGGCTTGGCGCGAAAGAAATTCGTCGCGTCGAAGTCGGAACTACTCACCGGTGCTCCTCTCCGAAAGGTCAACACCCAGAAGTCCGCGCTCGATGATGAGCGCGGCGGCATCCACCTCGGCCGCCGATCGTCGGCGTGTGCCGAACACGCCGAGCAGCGCCACCATGACGACCGCCTCGATGTCAACGTCGCCAAAGCCCCGGTGACCCAGGTACCGCGACATCCTCCGGCGGCCCCAATCGAGCAGTGGGCCGGACTCGACCCTGATCGCAGGATCTTGCAGCGCAGCATCGGTCCAGACGCGCAGCATCGCCGCCTCGTTGACGTGCGCCGCGTGATAGCGCCGCAACCAACGGCGCATGGCGCTCTTGCTTGTCGGCCCTCCGAGCGTGGACACCTCGGGGATCTCCGTCACCACGGTTCCGACGGCCCGCACCCCGCGCGCGGTGAGGATGCGTGCCAGCTCCTCCTTGTTCCGAAAGTAGCGGTAGAAGGCCCCGTGGGAAACACCCGCGGCAGTCACGAGATCGTCGACGCGGGTGCTTTGGTAGCCGCGCTCGACGAACACGTCACGCCCTGATGCGAGGAGCGCGACGAGTGCGGCGTTGCCGGATCCATCCGACCCGACGGGGCCGTCGTGCCGGAGCAGCTCGAGCATCGCAGGACCGAAGTCGAGTGCCGGCGGCGGCGAACCATCGGGTGAGTGCACGTTGACGTCGACGTCCACACCGAACAACGTGCGATGGAGAACATCCGTGATCGCGATCTCGATGCACTCGCTGGGATAGGCGCCGGACGCCGAGGTGCGCAGGATGCCGGTGACGTCCAGCGTGTGGTTCAGGCACTCGAGGAGCAGCCTGATCACGGGGTCGAGCTGTCGGGGAGGCAGCGTCGCCGTCACCAAACGCGCGTGGATTCGCGTGATGGTCTCCTCACCTATGTGCCGCGCCACGGTTGCAAGGGCCTTGTCGCTCTCCAGCGAATGGAAGACCGGTTCGTACCGCGCGTGGATCGCGGCGTAGCGCGCAACCCATTCGCGCATCGCTCTCCATCCGCGGCCGTCGGAGGTGAGTGGGTCCAGCGCCTCGGTCGATGCGCTCACCTGGCGAGCAACCTGTCCCGCCAGCTGCCGGAACACCTCTTCCTTGTTGGCGAAGTACTGGTAGAAGGACACGCGCGAGCAGCGAGCGAGCTTCGTGATCCGGTCGATGCTGCACGCGTGGTAGCCCTCGTCACCGAAGGCTCGTAGCGCGGCGTCGAGGATGCGCTGTTGCGCGCGCTGCCCCCGAGCGCCGACCCGAGGGTTGTCGGAGAACGGAGCACGGCGAACGACCGCGACCGCGCTGCCGGGCCGGTCGTCTCGCTCATCGTCGGGCATGTGGGCTTCCTCCCGCCGCCTGGCGCGTTCGAGTGATGATGACACTAGCGTTAGTAGACGGTCGCAGTCAGCATGTGGAGCCTGGATGCTCTCACTCACCTGGTGCTACGGTCCGATGACACGGATGTTAGTTATGGAGCGCCGCGCGGGGGAAGTGTGATGAACATCGACAACTTGGTCCTGGTCAGCGTCGACGACCACGTGGTGGAGCCACCGCACATGTTCGACGATCGGTTGCCGGCAAGGTACGCCGACCTGGCGCCGGAGCTCGTGACCCACGACGACGGCACGAACGCGTGGGTCTACGAAGGTCAGGAGATCACCAACGTCGCACTGAACGCGGTGGCCGGCCGGCCGCCCGACGAGTACGGCATGGAGCCCACCTGCTTCGCCGAGCTCCGCGCCGGCTGCTACGACATCGACGAGCGAGTCAAGGACATGGACGCGAACGGTGTGGTGGGATCGCTGTGCTTCCCGTCCTTCCCACAGTTCTGCGGTCAGCTGTTCGCGCGCACCGAGGACAAGGATGTTGCGCTGGCGATGGTGCGCGCGTACAACGATTGGCACATCGAGGAGTGGTGCGGCACTCATGCGGGGCGCTTCATTCCGTGCTCGCTCCCCGCGATCTGGGATCCAGAGGTGCTCGCGGACGAGGTGCGGCGAACCGCCCGCATGGGCGCGCATGCGGTGACATTTTCCGAGAATCCGTCGAAGCTCGGCTATCCGAGCTTCCACGCCGACCACTGGGACCCGTTCTGGAGAGCGTGCAGTGACGAGGGCGTCGTCGCCTGCCTGCACATCGGGTCGTCGTCGCAGCTCATCATCACGGCCCCGGATGCGCCCGTCGATTGCCTGATCACGCTGTCCCCCATCAACATCGTCCAGGCAGCCGCCGACCTCGTCTGGTCGCCGGTCCTCCGAAAGTTCCCCGACCTGAAGGTCGCGCTGTCCGAGGGCGGCATCGGTTGGATCCCCTATCTGCTGGAGCGCATCGACTACAGCTACGGGCGCCACCACGCCTGGACCGGGCAGGACTTCGGTGAGCGACTTCCGAGCGAGGTGTTCAACGAGCACGTGCTCACGTGCTTCATCGATGACAAGTTCGGCGTGGCGAGCCGCGAGTTCCTCAACCTCGACCATGTGATGTGGGAGTGCGACTACCCGCACTCCGACTCGACATGGCCGTTCTCTCCCGAAAGGCTTGCCGCACATCTGGACGGTGTCAGCGATGAGGACGTCGATCGCATCACGCACCTCAACGCGATGCGGCACTTCCACTACGACCCCTTCACTGCCTTGGGCGGACGCGAGCAGTGCACCGTCGGCGCGCTGCGCGAACGGGCGACAGGACACGACGTGTCGATCCGGTCAGTGAAGGCGAAGGACGTCGGGCGTCCCGCTCCCTACGCGGCCGACCTCGTCGTGCCGGAGCTCCGCTGAGATCAAGCAGAGGATCTTCGACTATCTCGCGGAGGCAATGCGCCCTCCTCGAGTCGCCGAGAAAGGGATGACCACAGTGGAACTTCGACCATTCGGACGCACAGGGCTGGAGGTTTCGGCCGTCGGCTTCGGCTGCTGGGAGGTCGGCGGAGGCTACGGGCAGGTCGACGAAGCGGAGTTCGGCCGTGCAGTCGGGCGGGCCCTCGACGTGGGCATCAACTGCTTCGACACGGCCGAGGGATATGGCACCTCGGAACGAGCACTCGGCGAGGCGCTGGGCCGGCGCCGCGAGGAGGCAATCGTGGTCACCAAGTTCGGCATGGGATATCGCGACAAGCCGAACCTCCGCGACAGCAGCCGCGAGCGTGTCATGGCCTCGATCGACAAGAGCCTCAAGAACCTCGGTACGGATCGGGTCGACGTCTACCTCGTGCACTGGCCCGACCGAGAGACTCCCTTCGAGGAGACGATGGATGCCCTCGAGGACGTCGTCCGCGCGGGGAAAGCCCGGTTCGTCGGTGTCTCGAACTTCAAGCGGGAAGACATCGAAGCCTGCATGCGCGTCCGTCGCGTCGACGTCGCTCAGTACGGCTGGCACATGTTCGATCGGCGGATGCA
>JADGON010000459.1 GCA_017882945.1 Acidimicrobiia bacterium
AGGAAGATGGGAAGCGTCAACACCGATGCGGGCAACGAGACCTGGTCCCAGAGGCCGAACATCACGGCGACCGTCGAGGCGAGCAGCAGGGGTGCGCCGACCAGGCCGAGGGTCGGGATGATTCGGGACCAGATGCTCCGCAAGGCGCTGCAGGACGCGCTCCGCCACGACTACGTGCCGCGCAACGTCGCCGCGAGCGCGACGGTGCCGCGTCCAGGAGGTCGCCGTCGCCGGGAGATGAGCTTCTGGACCGCCGAAGAGCTCAGGACCTTTCTCGAGCAGCACATCTCTCACCCGATGTTCAGCGCGTGGTTCGTCGCTGCGAACACTGGCTTGCGGCGTGGCGAGCTCCTCGGTCTCCGCTGGAGAGATGTCGATCTCCGGACCCATCGGATTGCAGTGCGTCGGTCGCTGGTCTCCGTCGGGTACGAGACGCACGAGTCCGACGCGAAGACCCAACGCGGCGAGCGAGTCATCGACCTCGATGAGCGCACCGTCGAGATCCTGACCGCGCACGCGGCCCAGCAACGGGCGCTCGCCGTCATGCTTCGCCACGAGATCCCCGAGCTCGTTTTCACCAAGACCGACGGGAGTGCGCTCCACCCTGATCTGTTCACCCAGGCCTTCAGCCGGCGCGTGCGTCGGGTCGATGTCCCACGCATCAGGCTCCACGACCTCCGCCACACGCACGCGTCCCTGCTCCTCCAAGCGGGTGTCTCACCCAAGGTCGTGAGCGAGCGCCTCGGACACGCCACGGTCGGGTTCACCATGCAGGTCTACGCACACGTGATCCCCGGGATGCAGGCCGACGCGGCGGCCGCGTTCGGAGACCTCGTGTTCGGGGCTGGAGAGGACCCGGAGGACGACGACGAATGAGCACGTCGGGTTCTTCGTTAGAAGCCTCGCGACACGTTTTCGCGATCCCGTTAGAAGTTCCGTTAGACGTGGCGCTACGAACCGGACAAAAAGGAAGAGGCCCTTCCACTAGAAGGGCCTCTGACCTGCTGTTTCAGATGGTGGCGGGGGTAGGATTTGAACCTACGACCTTCGGGTTATGAGCCCGACGAGCTACCAGACTGCTCCACCCCGCGGCGTGGGAGACACTCTAGGCGACGCGCTCAGGCACCGTCGACGCGACGCCGAACTTTCTGGCAGAGCCGTTGCCACAATGTTGCCGGGGTGGTTAGCGTCCGGCGATGGACATCCCCGAGATTCGCTACGGCACGATCGACCCCGGGTACCTCGAACGGCTCGCCACCACCGCACCCGAAGACGACGGGCCGGTGTGGATGGTCAACCTGATGAAGTACCGCAACGTCGCCGACTACACCGATGGGCGCGCGAGCACCATCAGCGGTCGGGAAGCGGACGACCTCTACGCGCCACTCGGTCCGCTCGCCGCGGTCGGCGCCGAGGTCGTGTTCTTCGCCGACGTCGAGGATCAGCTGCTCGGTGACGCGCCCAAGTGGGATCGCGTCGCCGTCGTCAAGTACCCGACCCGGCGGTCGTTCGTCGAGATGCAGGCGCGCCCGGACTTCCTCGAGCTCCACGAGCACAAGGAAGCCGGGATGGAGCAGACCATCGTCATGGGATGCACGCCGATGACCACGCCAGTGATCCCCGACCCGCCGGACTGGAACGACGTACCCCACCCGCCGACCGAGGCGGACGGGCCGGTCATGGTCATCCACGTGATCCGCTTCGTCGCCGGCGGCATCCCCGACATGGACAGCTACCAGGACGCGGCCGGCAAGGTCGCGGTTCCCCACGGCGTCCGGCTCGCGGGCTGGTTCGGCGTCGAGGGCACGATCATCGGCGACGGCCGCGCCTGGGACCAGGCCCGGTTCAACGCGTTCCCGAGCCGCGCCGCGTTCCTGGCCGTCGTCTTCGACCCCGACCGCATGGTCGCCCACAAGGGCCATCGCGAGCCGGCGATGGCGGACACGTACACCATGATCCTGCGCCCGAAGATCGACCGACTCGAGGCATCGAGGAACGAAGCGGGTTAGCGCGGGCGGCTGCCGTAGTCGCCGAACGGGTCGTCGCGCTCACGCACGGCTTGGCGGAAACCGACGTCTTGCGCTCGCGCGACGAAGTCCAGGCCTTCCTGCGTGTGCCGGGCCACGCCGTCGAAGAGCGTGCCCAACAGTCGCGAAGTGTCGGGCCGGTACATCTGCGCGGCCACGTCGTTGCACACCAGCTTGAGCATCTGCAGCTGGTTCAACGGGAGCTGCGCCATCCTCTGGGCGAGTGCGCTCGCACGGTCGAGCAGGTCCTCGTCGGGAACGCACTCCAGCACCAGCCCGAGTCGAGCCGCCTCGTCCGCTGTGATCTCGTCGCCGGTCAGCAGGTAGCGCTTCGCCTGCTCGAGCCCGAGGCGCGCTACCCACAGCCACGGTGCTTCCGGGATCCCCCAGACTCGTGCGGGTGGGTAGCCGAAGCGGGCCGACTCGCCGGCGATGATGAGATCCGCGTTGAGCACGAGGTCGGTGCCACCCGCGATGCACCAACCGTGGACCGCCGCGACGGTGGGCTTGCTGATCGTGTGCAACTTCGCGAACGCGGAAGCGAAGCGGCCGATCATCCGCACGTCGGCCATCGAGTCCCATGCGCGCTCTCTTCCCTCCTCGGTGGCCTGCGCCGCGGTCGACCAGTCCAGGCCGTAACCGCTGCAGAATGCCGGTCCCTCGGCGCGCAGGAGCACGACCCGCACGGAGTGATCATCATCGGCAGCATCGAGCGTCGCGGTCAGCTCGTCGCGCAGCTCCGGCGTGATCGTGTTGTACTCGTCCGGCCGGCACAGCACCAGGTGCCGAACCGCGCCGTCGTCTTCCGTCCTGATCGCGGGCACGGCCAGACAGTAGGCCGACGGCTACCCGCGCTCGTCGAGCTCGCGGACGAGCGTCTTGGGCGCCACCCTCCGGTACGACTCCTCCACCCAGTCCTGGAGGACACCGATGGATGGCGACCGGCCCTTCAGCGGCACGTTGACCCAGCCCGCCTTGCCGAGCCCGTACCCACTCGGCGCCGCGTCATCCACCGCGAGCGCCTCTTCCAACGACTCGTCGAGCTTCACCGCGAACATCCCGGGCAGGTGGCCGTCCTCGCCGAGGAACACGAAGATCTTGCCCTTCACCTTCACGACCGTCTCGCCCCACGGATGGTCTTCGTGCGCCCCCGGGAACGTCAACGCGAACTCCTTGAGCGAGTCGCGCCGGGTCTTCCGCTGGGTCACACGACGACACCGTCGAGCAGGCCGAGCTCGATCGTGCGGCGCGCCTCGGTCACCCACCAGTCGAGATCGGCCCGCTCGCGCTCGCGCACTAGGCGGTCTTCGTTCTCGGTGATGTCAAGCGCCTTGTTCCATCCCAGCTCGACCAGCCCGAGGAACAGTGCCAGATGCACTGCGTCATCGTCGTAGCTGTCACCGGCCGCGACGCGGTAGCTCGCGAGGATCTCCTCCCGGCTCACGTCCACCGAGGCGGCGGATGCGGTGAGGTACGGGACCAGCTCGAGTGCGGGAGGGCCCCAGGTCGCCAGCGCCCAATCGAGCAACGTGACCTGCTTCTCCTCGAACCCGATGTTCACGTGCGCCGCGTCCGCGTGCACGACGGTGCAGGGCTGAGCCCCGAAGCGTGCCGCGAACGCGGCAGGCACTTCGTGCACCGCGCGGACGGCCGCGACCACGTCATCAGGGACCAGCTCCGGGAACCGCTCCCAGCCCCGGACGATCAACATCGGGAGCGGGTTGTCCGTCGCATCGGTGACCGCGCGCATCGTCACCGGGCTGAGCAGCGCCACCCGGTCGACCAGCGGACAGAGCGCCTCGTGCTGATAGCCACGCAGTGCCTCGTGCATGGAGACCAACGCCGACATCAGACGGTCGTTCTCCGACCACGAGACGACGTCGCTCCAGCTCCGCATCACGGACCCGAGGTCGCGCATGACGAGCACGGTCTCGCCACCTTCCTGCCAGCCCGCAACCACCGCGTGGCCGATCCCCCGCGGCAGCGCGTCGAGCACGCCGTCGCGCCAGAGCAGGTACTCGCGGCCGACCGAGTCCCCGGTCAGGCGCATCGTGAGGTCGTGGTCCGGGTGCATCCGCTTGACGACGAGCCGGCGACCGTCGCCCAGCCGCACCCGCTCGACCGAAGCGCCCGAACGCCCGTCGTTGCCGCCGATCGGTACCCGCTCGACGGTGTCATCGAGAATCGTGGTCATGGCGCCACCTTGCCCCGTGGAGTCCGTCCTGTGTAGCAGAGCCGGGACCGCTCGCGCGCACCTTGCCGGTGGACCGGTCAGACCGGGGTGACGTGCTCGTTCCAGCGGCTGACCGCGCGGACGCCGTGCTCCGAGCCGATCACGCTGATCGTCGCCGGGTCGAGCGCGAATCGCGCGCCTTCGCGAGGCCCGAGCTCGAGGGCGACTGCCGTCAAGACACGCAGGAAGTGCCCGTGGGCGAAGAGCAGGACGCGGCCGTCGACGCGGCCGACCCGATCCAGCACCCGTCGCGCGCGCACCTCGACCTCTTCGGCCGTCTCGCCATCCGGAACGGCGCCGGTGAAGATGGTCCAGTCCGGATCGCGCTGCCGGATCTGGTCGCCCGTGAGGCCCTCGTAGTCGCCGTAGTCCCACTCGACGAGATCGTCGTCAACGGTCGCGTCGGCAAAGCCGGCCAGGCGCGCGGTCTCCCGCGCGCGATCGCGCGGGCTCGTCAGCACGAGGGAGAAGCGCTGCCGATCGAGCGGACGGAACAGTGCCGC